>CALLVJ010000228.1 GCA_938010625.1 uncultured Stomatobaculum sp.
GGTGTTGTTTGCAGCATCCATCAGCTCGCCCGCAAGACGCTCTTCCTGCGTCTTCTCGCCGCGCGCGCGGGAAAAGCTCGTGAGCCAACGAAGCGCAAGCGCCTGTCTTCTCTCCGGCTTTACCTCGATCGGCACCTGGTAGGTTGCGCCGCCGATTCTCTTCGCCTTGACCTCGAGCACCGGCATGATGTTATTCATGGCAGCCTCAAAGACCTCGACCGGCTCCTTGCCCGTCTTCTCGCGAATGCGCTCAAATGCACCGTACACAATCTTCTGTGCGATGCCCTTCTTGCCATCCAGCATGATCTGGTTGACCAGCTTGGTCACAACTGCGTTGTTGTAAACCGGATCTGCCGGAACAGTTCTCTTTCTTGTCTGTCCTTTGCGTGGCACGTTACTTCCCTCCTTAATTATGCGGACGGCACCATCCCCGCCCGTGAATTAGATCATCGGTACTCATCCCTTTAGGTTGTTCGTGCGGATTCTGATTTATTTCCTGCAACCTGCAGCACTTATCACAATCGTGCACTTATGAGTCTATGATCGCCTGGTTCTGCGGCGTAAGATTACTTCTTCGCCTTCGGACGCTTTGCGCCGTACTTGGAGCGGGCCTGCTGACGATTTGCAACGCCTGCGGTATCGAGCGTTCCACGGATGATGTGGTAACGGGTACCCGGCAGATCCTTGACTCTTCCGCCGCGGATCAGCACAACGCTGTGCTCCTGGAGATTGTGACCCTCACCCGGAATGTAGCTCGTCACCTCGACACCGTTCGAGAGACGGACTCTCGCGATCTTTCTCAGCGCGGAGTTCGGCTTCTTCGGAGTCGCCGTCTTGACGGCGGTGCGCACGCCTCTCTTCTGCGGGCAGTTGTCAGCAATCGGCTTCTTGTGAAGCGAGTTGAAGCTTCTGAGCAGCGCCGGCGCCTTGGGCTTGCGCTCGGAAGTCTCTCTGCCTTTTTTGACTAACTGGTTGAATGTAGGCATTCTTCTGTTTCCTCCTTGTGATAGTGTTTCTGCGGTTGCGTTCCTGCAGTTTTTTGCGTTTCCCGGACATAAAGATATGGCATGTCCATGGGGCACGCCATATCAATATACGTTATATTTACTTGTTTGTCAAGCAGACTCACTGCTCCCCGTCGTCATCCGCGAGCTCTTCCACCGCGCGGTTCACCGCCTCGCGCATGTCCTCATCCAGCGGCTCATCAATCTCGTCGCGAATGTCAAGAACTGCCGGATCGTCGTCCGAGATCTCCTCGACCGCCTCGCTTGCCGGCACATCGGTGTCGAGCTTCACGTTGCGGTAGCGGCGCATGCCGGTGCCAGCTGGAATCAGCTTGCCGATGATGACATTCTCCTTGAGACCGACCAGGTGATCGGTCTTGCCGCTGATGGCTGCCTCGGTCAACACCTTCGTGGTCTCCTGGAACGAAGCCGCAGAGAAGAAGGAATCGGTCGCGAGCGAAGCCTTTGTGATGCCGAGCATAATCTGCTTGCCCTCTGCCGGGGTTTTGCCCTCAGCGATAAGCTTCTCATTCATCGCATTGAACTCGAGCACGTCCATGTTGATGCCCGGCAGAATGCCGGCATCTCCCGCATCTTCCACATGAACCTTCTTTAACATCTGGCGGACAATGACCTCAATGTGCTTGTCGTTGATCTCAACACCCTGCAGGCGGTACACGCGCTGCACTTCGCGGAGCATATAGTCCTGCACGGCGCGGACGCCTTTGATCTTCAGCACATCATGCGGATTCAAAGAACCGCTCGTCAGCTCGTCGCCGGCCTCGAGTCTCTGGCCGTCCGACACCACGATGTGGGAGCTGTACGGGATCAGGTAGGTCTTCGAGTTGCCGTCCTCCGGATTCGTGACGATAATCTCGCGCTTCTTCTTCGTGTCGCGGAACTCGACTACGCCCGGAATCTCGGCGATGATCGCGAGGCCCTTCGGCTTTCTCGCCTCGAAAAGCTCCTCGACGCGCGGAAGACCCTGGGTGATATCGCCGCCTGCGACCCCGCCGGTGTGGAAGGTTCTCATGGTCAGCTGCGTGCCCGGCTCACCGATCGACTGCGCCGCGATGATACCGACTGCCTCGCCGACCTGCACCGCCTGGCCGGTCGCCATATTGGCACCGTAGCACTTCGCGCAGATGCCGTTCATACACTTGCAGGTCAGAATCGTGCGAATCTTGACCGAGGTCCTGCCGGTTTTCTCAAGAACGCGCATCACGGCCTCAGCGCGCTTCGGCGTGACCATGCGGTTTGCCTTGACCACGATTTCGCCGGTGTCCGGATCCACGATGTCCTCGGCGATATAGCGGCCGGTGATTCTGTCCTGCAGCCCTTCGATGATCTCCTTGCCGTCCATGAACGCCCTGATCTCCATGCTCGGAATTTCTTTGCCCTCGGAGCAGTCCACTTCGCGGACAATGAGATCCTGCGACACATCTACCAGGCGTCTGGTCAGGTAACCCGAGTCTGCCGTGCGGAGCGCCGTATCGGAAAGTCCCTTGCGGGCGCCGTGTGCGGAAATGAAGTACTCCAGAACGTCGAGCCCCTCGCGGAAGTTACTCGTAATCGGGAGTTCGATCGCGTGGCC
>CALLVJ010000229.1 GCA_938010625.1 uncultured Stomatobaculum sp.
CAGCGCCGAGAGCAGGAGCTCCGGCTTCAGATTTGCCTCGCTGCCTTGGGCAACCGTGCAGCGCAGGCGATCCGCCTCACAGTGAAGGGAATGAATCATGGGGCGGATGTCAAGCTCGCGAAGGTTTCCTCTTTTGCCGGTTTTCTGTATCAGAATTTCTTCGCGCTGCAGCAGCTCCGTGACTGCTGCGCAGAGCTCAGACTCTTCTTTTTCGGTCAGACGGCGATAGGCGCTGCCATCGACAAATCGCCCTGCGATCGCATCTTCCGGTGACACAGCGCGAAACAGAATCTCGTAATCGGCCGCATGGACAATCGACATACAGTTCGGCGAATCATCTGGCAACTGTAAAAAAGAGAGAATCTGAATGCCCTCTGCCATCTCCCGGTTCAGACGCCGCACGGCCTCCGCACTGTGCAGCGAGGCAGCGCCCTCTTCTGAAATACGAAGGTCAAAATATTCTGCCTTTCCCTCAAGTCCCATGCCAAGGGGCGCTGCGAAACTCATGATCTGATGGGGATGAAAGCCCTCTGAATAGGCGACCGGAAGCTCGGCGCGCCGATTTGCCTTCTGAAAATAGCGCATCATATCCAGATGTCCGACAAAGCGGAGATTTCCCTCCTTGGAGAATTTAATTCTTGTTTTCAAAACAGACGCCTCCTTGATAAGACGTTGCGCCGCAGCCTGCGCAATGTTCACGGCAGTTTGGTGTAACTTTGCCTGTCAAAGCATTGTTCCATTCGCGCTTTAAAAATTCCTTGCTCACGCCGCAGTCGATGAAATCCCAGGGGAGCAGTTCGTCTGTGCTGCGCGTGCGCTGCGTATAAAAGTCCGGATCCACGCCGCAGGTCGCAAAGGCATTTGCCCAGCGATCCGCATCAAAATACTCAGTCCAGGCATCGTACATCGCGCCGCTCTGGTAGGCACGCTCAATCACTTCGGCGACGCGGCGATCACCGCGTGCAAAGACTCCCTCCATCAAGGTAGTGCCGACATCGTGATACTGGTAGCGGAGACTCTTCCAGTTCTTCTCCTGCTTGAAGGTCTCTTTTACAAAGCGGGCGCGCTCCTTATATTCTTCCGCCGAGCACATGGGCGCCCACTGGAAGGGCGTAAAGGGCTTTGGCACAAAGAAGGAGGAGCTCGCGGAAATCTGCACTCTGCCGACGCGTTCGCTCTTTGGAATTTCATCATAGAAGAGGTCTGCAACTTTCTCACAGAGATCCGGAATGCCCTTCCGGTCTTCTTCGGTCTCAGTGGGAAGTCCCAGCATGAAGTAAAACTTTACTTTGGTCCAGCCGCCGTGAAAGGCAGCGGATACACCGCGCATAATATCCTCTTCCGCAATGCCTTTGTTGATGACATCGCGAAGGCGCTGGGTGCCGGCTTCCGGCGCAAAGGTCAGAGAGCTTTTTTTGACATCCTGAATGCGCTGCATCACATCGAGCGAGAAGGCGTCAATACGAAGAGAAGGCAGAGAAATATTGATTTTTCGATCCTTCGTATATTGAATCAGGTATTCGAGAAATTCCTGTAACTTGGAGTAGTCACTGGAGCTCAGAGAACTCAGCGAAATTTCTTCATTTCCAGTGATACGGAGCAGTTTCTCGGCATAGCGCTTCAAGTATTCGACCGAGTGCTCGCGCTGCGGGCGGTATACATTGCCCGCCTGACAGAAACGACAGCCGCGGATACAGCCGCGCATGAGTTCCAAGACAGATCTGTCTTGCGTCACGCGGATAAAGGGCACCAGCGGACTGTCAATAAAATCGGCTCGATCCAGAACTGACATCACAAGCCTGCGCACTTTTTCAGGCGCTTCCGGACAGAGTGGTTTGAATGCAGCGAGTGTACCATCCTCGTGATATTCGGGTTCATAGAGCGAGGGGACATAAATGCCCGGCAGCGCTGCTGCCTTTTTCAAGAAAGATGCCCGGTCGCCACCCGCCTCTTTGTGTGCGAGATAGAGATCCAGAAGCTCATCGTAAATCACTTCCCCTTCTCCCATATAGAATAAATCAAAGAAAGGTGCAATCGGCTCCGGATTATAGGTGCAGGGGCCGCCGCCAATCACGATAGGGTCGTCTTCGCGGCGCTGAGAGGCGCGAAGCGGAATCTGCGAGAGCTCTAATATCTGCAGAATATTGGTATAGCACATCTCGTACTGCAGCGTGATACCCAGGAAATCACATTCTCGCACCGGGCGCTGGCTTTCCAGCGTAAAGAGGGGAATTTGCTTTTCGCGAAGAATGCGGTCCAGATCCGTCCACGGCGAGAAGACCCGCTCACAGTAGACATCTTCGCGGCGGTTGAACATGCTGTATAAAATCTGAATGCCCAAATGGCTCATACCAATTTCATAGACATCCGGGAAGCACATGGCAAAGCGGAGCTTCACCTTGTCCAGGTCTTTTTTGACGCTGTTGATTTCACCGCCGATATAGCGCGCCGGCTGTTCCACCTGCAGTAAAATCTCTTCATCCAAAGCGAGTTTTTGCATTATTATTCTGTCCTCTCGCGGGTCTCCCGCACTTGTAAATATTGATCCAACGCTTCCAGGTAATGCAATGGTACAGCAGCGGTCTCCCGGATTGGAAACTGTTTGTTCATTTCTTCATAGGTGAAACTCTTTCGGCCGCCAGCTTCCATGCGAGCTGCATAGCGTGTGAGTTCCTCATAGGGCAGCAAATAATATTCCCCTCTTGTTGTAAAGGAAATCAGAAGGAAGGAAATGCCGCGCTGCTGTTCAAACGCGCGCATAAAGGCGAACTGATGTCCATGAATGTTGACGAGCGGAAACGTATCGCTCGCACATTCCTTCGCATCGAAGCAGACCGGAATTCCCTGCACGGCGCCGATGTAGTCGACGGTGCTCTGCTTCTCAAAATAGGCGAGGGTAATGCAGCGGTGATTTTTGCCCATCTCGACTGGCGTGATAGGCGTCGGGATTTTTTGTACCAGCGCAAGGCCCGCAGTTCGATAGATCTCATTGCTGCGGTTGATAAGTTCCTCGAGCAGGGAGCCACGCAGTCCCCGGCTGTTCCAAGTTCCCATGTCAAAAAGCCTCCGGAAACAGCTGGCTAAAAATGTCAGGCGGCGGTGCCAGCAGCAAACTGTCAGAGAGCGCTGTCAGCGCATTTGTTTCTTCCGGAAATTGTACTTTCCAGGCGTGCAGAAGCTGATGCCGTATGCCAAAGCGCTCTGCAAGCCGTTCATTTTCCGCGTGATCCCCATACTTGGGATCGCCGAGAATGGGATGTCCGATTGCGGCCAGCTGCGCGCGTATCTGATGAGAACGTCCGGTCAGGAGCTGTACTTCCAGAAGGCTGATGCCGTTTCGCACCGTCAGCGGACGATACGCCGTCTGAATCGCCCGATCTTTCTCGCTGTTCTTTTGTCTGTGAATCTGCACATGGTTCTTTGCCTGATCCTTATACAGAAAAGCAGAGAGCCGTCTCGCCTCTCTGACCTCTCCTTTGACACACGCAAGATAGTATTTCTGAAGCTGTTTTTTCCGAAGTTGCACGGATAGTTCCGCCGCAGCGCAGCGTGTCTTGCCGGCGAGCACAAGCCCTGAAGTGTTCCGGTCCAGGCGATTCACAACGCCTGGTCGGAAGCCGCCCGGATTGTCCGGCTGAAATTCACCTCTGGATGCAAGATAGGCGAGCATATATTCGTTGAGAGAGACATCTGTCGGCGCTGCCTTTTGAGATAACATACCAGCGGGTTTGTTCAGCGCGAGCAGTGCGTCTGTCTCCGTCACCAGCGCTGCGGCAAAGCCGTCCCACTGCGGCAAAAGCTGTGGCGGCTGCGCGGCTGTGCCCGCAAATTTTTGAAAGGTCTCGTCCGAGAACCAGAGGCGGATCACATCGCCCGCCTCTACTCGCTCACTGCCTTCTGCTTTTTTGGCATTGCGGGTGATATTTTTCTTGCGGAGCATGCGGTGTAAAAAAGCAGTGTCTGCCTGCGGGAGAAGCTTCGCGAGAAAGCGATCCAGTCGCTGCCCTGCCACAGCTGCCGCAATTTTATATTCCTTCAATGCTTCCTTTCCTCCTCAGAATGAAAGACCGAGCAAGGTGCGCTTGCACTTCAAAACTTTTTCTTGTTTCTCCTTGGGGAGAGCATTCAGCGAGAAGCGCGGCAAGTTCTCAACGGACGCAAAGAAACCCTGATCGCCATAGCCCAGAATAATCTTGAACCCAATGTGATCCACAGCCATATAGTGCTCGAGATGCTTTTTTAACTCTGCCTGCTGCACGGCATTGCCACAGCTCTGTACATAGCACTTGCCGTCCGTGATCAGCAAAAAATCTACCGGAAACCCGGTTTTGTTGGTCATGAAAATGCAGTCGTAGAGCAGAATACCGCGGTCTTCAATGCGCTGCGCGTAAGCATGGCGTTCTGCTGAGGGGGTTTTGGCACGCGAAGCAATAAAGGACATCACAATCGTGAGCGAAAGCGGAATCACAGCCAGAATAATGAAGACTGTGAGGATGGTGCTCGGCAACTTGCTCAGGCGCAGGGACAGCATGAACAGCGCGTACATCACAATACCGAGAAGAATCCCGCTCAGTAAAAGGCGAGTCTGGTGCCAGCGCCTGTAACCGTACATTCCCTTTTTTACAACTTTCATTTTGCCTCCTCCTTTTTTTGCCATAGCTCTCTGTAGTCTCTGATCATAGCAAAAGCCAGCTGCAATTTTTCTTCCCGACAGGATGCGGAGAAACTGTCCTCCACGGCATAGACGCGCATTCCTGCGCTGAGGCCTGCCTGAATGCCCTCTGGCAGATCCTCAAATACCGCGCAGCGCGACGGCACTGTGCCAAGTCGTTCTGCCGCCTTGAGATAGACCTCCGGATCAGGTTTTCCTTTTTCGACATCGGTTCCGGTGATGATCGCATCAAAATAGTCTGCAATCCCATGGGCGCGCAGTACAGCGTCTACCATGGGACGCGCATTGCTGGTCGCAATCGCCAATTTCAGCTTTTGTCTTTTTAATTCTTGCAGAAAAGGAAGTGCGCCAGGCTTCATGGGCGTATCTTTTGCATAGCGATCAATGGATAATTCCTCCCAGTCCCGGAGCATCTTATCCTTGTTGTCTGGAATATGAAAGTGTTTCTGAAAGTATTCCGCTACTTCTCCGATTCCCATGCCGCCGAGCAGCTGGGATAGGTTTTCAGGTGCTTTAATCCCGAAGCGCGCCAGATAAATGCGGTCAATCTCCTTCCAGTGTCCCATCGAATCCACAAGTGTGCCATCGAGATCAAAAATGACAGCGTCATAGTCTTCAAAGGCAAAGCGCGCCATGCCGCGCTTTGCTGCAAAATCGAGCAAACAGCGCTCTTCTGCGGGGCTGAGCTTTCGAAATTCGCCTGTTTTAAGCCCGAGGTCGGAAAGCCGCAGCGGCCCCATCGAAAGACGGCGCAGTTTTTCGACCGGACAGCCGAGCGCTGCAAACATGCGCTTTACCTCATGGAATTTACCTTCGAAAATTGTGAGCAGGGCTGGGTTTTCGGCAACGTCAAGCTGTCCGGGCAACAAACAGGTTCCATCTTCCAAGGTAATACCGGCTGCAATGCGCGCAGCGGCATCTGGCGGCAGATGGCCTGTATAGTGTACCTCATATTGCTTGGACACTTGTTGAGACGGCGCAAGCAGTCGATGTATTAGTGCACCGTCGTCTGTGACCA
>CALLVJ010000230.1 GCA_938010625.1 uncultured Stomatobaculum sp.
TGAAGCAGACGATCTCCTTCAGGAGGGAGCCATCGGCTTGCTAAGGGCTGTTCACTCTTTCCTTCCGGATAAAGGCAACCTGTTTCAAACCTACGCATCCCGGGTTTCCGAAAATGCCATGATGGATTACGTCCGGAAATGTGCATCTGCTGTTCCTTCCACAGGTCAGATGTTAAGTCTCGACATTGAACCCTATAACGATCCGGACAATGATGAGAGCAGTTTTTACGACAGGCTTTTTTCAGAGTACACAAAGACACCGGAACAGATTTATATCGAAAAAGAAACATATGAAGAAGTCCATCATGCTCTGAATATGATCTCCCCCAGGGAGCGCACATATCTTCGTTATCGCTATGGCTTTGACGATGATCTTCCCCACGATAGGGTAAGAGACTGCGACCCATTTTCATTTAAGTGACAGCCGCGCAAAGAGCATTGAACGAACCGCTCTCCATAGTTTCCGTGAAGAGCTCCATTGGTAATATCAATAATCTCATTGTCTGGTTTTTGTATACCTCTATCCTCAATCCGGCCCGGAATCGACACCGTGACAGGAGTCACGCCACCATTCCTATTGCGTCCTTCAATTGTCCGCTTCCATCACGGAAACGACCTTTTCTCTCCGCAATGCAAGAACAGCAGCCTGTGCTTCAATAGGGCACACCCTTGTCACCCATGTCAACGCATACGCCAAAGGTTCCCATGATAGGACACTTCTCTCCCGTCCCATGTACTCAGCCCAAAACTTCGGAATCTCCTGATAACTAGTATCCGAATTGAAGCGTCTCTTGGTGCCGACAATAGTAAAAGGAGCTTTTTCAACAATACGATAATCTAACATTGTTCCACCCTCCATCGTGATTTTGATATGCAGTGGGGCGAATGATCTGAGCGGTGCGCCTGCCTCCCGCGCCTGTGATGGTGTGATTCCATGGAACTTCTGGAAAGCCTTTGTAAAACTATCCGGTGATTCATAGCCATATTTAACCGCAACATCAATTACCTTCACATCTTCACGGCTTAATTCCTGAGCTGCCAACGTCATCCGGCGCGCACGGATATATTCACCGACAGTCATACCACACAGAGCTCCGAAAATGCGCTGGTAATAGAACGGAGACAGAGCTGCCTTAGCTGCGATATCCGCAGTGTCCAATTCCTCTGTCAGATTCTGTTCTATGAAATCAATAGATTCCTGAAATCCTTCAATCCAGCCTTGCATCTTGCTCACTCCCTTCGCTCACTGTACTGTCAGTATATCAGCCGCACGGATTAAGGCCCGACATTCTGTGCTCTCTTCGTCAGGGCAGTTTCCTTTCCGCGACCAATTTTGTCCACCCATTCACATCAGCTTCAGAGAGAACATCAAAACCATTCTTCTTCCAGAAATGCGTGGACTGCGGGTTCCCTTTATCTATCGCAAGCCGAACCGATGTTTTTCCTGTGCTTAGTAAGTAATCTATAACCTCATCAATAATAGCAGTTCCTATCTGCTTCCCCTGATACTGCGGATTCATCATAAAAAAGCCAATATACGCAATCTCCGCTTTAGGGTACCCATCTATCAGATCCATAATAGCTACCAGTTCCCGGCCATCAAAAAAACCAAAATAGTATTTATCTTGCATATCTATTCCTGGCGGAGTTGCCTTCATATCATCAAGAATATTCTCCTTGGTTGGGCGTGCTTCGGTATACTCATAAAAAACTGTATTCTGCTTGCAAATCTCAACAAGCATCTCTATATCCGCTTCTTCCAAAATGCGGACCGAATACCTCTTGCTAAGCTTAGAAATATCGATCATAGTGTGTATAATTCTCCCATAAAATACTGTTCCTGAAAACTGATGGCCTCCAGAATATCCTCTGTCTGAATCGTTTCTCCGCTTAAGCTAACGATCCACTTATCTTCGTTATCATTCAGGCGATGAAATACGCCGCCCGCCTCGGGTCTAAAAATAGTCATCAAAATGACCATAATGATAATTGCCGTTTTCATCCATAGGATCATCATAATACAATGTCATCTCATACAGATATTTCTGATTAATGTTCCAAAGCAAGTCTCGATCCTTAGCCTGAACGGTCTGTAACTCTATCATTTTTCTATCCTCAGCATCTTTTGCTCGAAAATATGGACTTCTTCTCCTAAGACACATTGTTCCGGCAACATATCACGGTTTAATCATCTGAAACGCCTTAAATGCCTCGATAATTGCTTCCTCCTTTTCCTCAGGCGTTTCTGGCGACCGGCTTTCCTCACTCTTCGGCAGGTTATAATTCTGCCGCTCTATAATCCCGCATTTCCGCTTGGTCTTTGCGATATTCAAATGACTAACATGAAATCCGTACTTTTCCTGCACCCAATCCTGAATCTCGTGGTAAGTAGCCTTGCTTTCCGCTGCCGTCACATCCATCTCATCCATATCGACCTTCACACTGATATGATTCTTTGCCTCAGAAAGTTTGGACAAAAGACATACCGCCTCGACATGCACGGTCCTCGGAAAATTATCGACCGGACGCACGCGCTGCACTTCATAGCCCGTACTGCGGAGGTATTTAATATCGCGGGCGAGGGTTGCGGGGTTACAGCTCACATAGACAATGCGCTCGGGCGAGAGTTCTACCATGGTGCGAAGCGCGGTTTCATCGCAGCCCTTCCGCGGCGGATCCACGGTGATCACATCAATCCGGGTGTCCGGATTTGCTTTCTGCCAGGCGGGGAGCACTTCCTCGGCGGCACCGGTGAAGAACTCTGCATTCTCGATGCCATTTCGCGCAGCATTCTCTGTTGCGTCCTGAACA
>CALLVJ010000231.1 GCA_938010625.1 uncultured Stomatobaculum sp.
TCGAAAGGGTGTTGTCCGCTTGCTCATTGTTGAATCCTCCTTGCTTGTTTCTCATGTCCCTTATTGTAGCGACTTGTTCTTCTCTTGAAAAATATTTATAATATCTTGAAAAGCATAGCTAATTTCTATGAAACTAGGTGTGTTCCATGACTCTGCGTCAGCTCCGCTATATCGATGTGATTGCCAAGCGCGGCTCTCTGACCGCCGCCGCCGAAGCCCTGTTTGTGACCCAGCCCTCGCTGACTGCCGCCCTCCGCGAACTTGAACAGGAGCTCGGCATCACCCTCTTTCTCCGCTCCCGGAAAGGTCTCACGCTCACCCCCGCGGGCGAGGAATTCCTCGGCTACGCGCGCCAGATTCTGGACCAGGTGTCTCTTGTCGAACGGCGCTACACCGGTGAAGCGCGCGGGCGCCGCCACTTCTGTGTCTCCTCCCAGCACTACTCGTTTGCGGTCGAGGCCTTTGTCGCGCTCCTCAACGCCTACGGCGGCTCCCAGTATGAATTTCACATGCGGGAGACCGAGACCTACCGCATTCTGGAAGATGTCGCCAAGGTCCGCTCGGAAATCGGCGTCCTCTATCGGAATCAGTTCAACGCAGCGGTGTTGCAGCGAAACTTTCAGGAGATGAAACTCTCCTTCACGCCCATCTGCCGCGTGAAACCGCATGTCTTTCTCGGGACACAGCATCCGCTCACAAAAAAAGCGGAGATCTCGATGGAAGATCTCCGCGACTATCCCCGCCTCTCCTATGAGCAGGGACAGCACAATTCGTTTTACTTTTCCGAGGAAATTCAGAGCGCTGCCGAGTCCGACAAGGACATCGTGGTCTGCGACCGCGCGACCCTCTTTAACCTCCTGATCGGCATGAACGGCTACACCATTTGTTCCGGCATCATCAACACCGAGTTAAACGGCGAGAACATTGTCGCGCGTCCGCTTGCGGTCGATGACTATATGGAACTCGGCTATGTTCTGCCGAAGGAACGCCCGACCAGTGATCTGACGCTCGCCTATATCGACCTTCTGCGACAATTTGTGCGCTGACCTTTCAGGCTTCGTCACTACCGTACGGCTCCTCCCTGTCTGTCAGAACCTGATCCCAGTTCCCACTGATCCGCAGTTTTTCCGCCAGTTTATAGGCCGGGACGCGCGTCCCAAACATGGTATTCAGTTCTTTTTCCAGCCTCTGCAGGGACATGTGTCCATGGACGGAGGCGAGCCATTCACAAATCCGGCTCAGACGCAGCGCAGCGCTGTCTCGTGATAAAATCAGCCCGCCCGCCACAGCAAACGAAGACACGCCCTCCTGCTGGCGCATGATGCAGGTCAGCATCCAGTCATTGCCCCGCAGACGCCGGATCAGCGGATATTTCTTCACCTTATTCCAGAGACTTCTGCCGTTAAAGAAAGGCAGCTCGTAATAGGCGGACATCAGCTTCTGGATTGCCCGTATGTCTTCGATTTTGAGCCCATAGATCTCTTCCACCTTGGCCCGCGACATCAAAACACGAGGCGCTGTCTCAATGTAGTCCAGGTTCTGCTTCTTTTTGTCGAGCACAGTCGCAAACATCGAAAGATTCACAAGTCGCCGGTCCAGCATGCGGAGATCAATTTTATCCTCTGTAAAAACCAGCTCTTCAAAAAAATGGAGGGCCGTACCACAGGCGGACGCATAGGCATATGAGGTGTGCAGCGTATAGCCGATGGCGCGGAAGGCAGCGGCATTGATTGCATCTCGGGAAGTATGAGAGCAGACCCGCACAAACAGAGCTTCAAGCTCTTCGATAAACCAAATGCGCTCTTTGCTGAGTGCCGCGCAAAGCGGTCGAACATCCTGCGGGGCAATGCCCGGCACATCAATCACATAATTCCCCTCGGTATAATATTTGTTGATCGTATTATAAATCAGCGGATTTCTCTGGGAGCTCTCCCTCCTGACGCCATAGCGCTCTTCGTAGGCTGCATAGTAAGCTTGGAATGACACTGGCGACAGCTCCCGCAGCAGTTTTAACGCCTGCTCATCCTCGGATGCCTCGCCAATCACGAGCATGGGCACTCTGCGGCACCAGATGCTATAGGGGAGCGCGGTCTGCTCTGTAAGCGCCGACTTGATCACATAAAAGAGCTCATGACTGTCCAAAATGCCGAGTTCGTCCATCAGTTCCCGATAATCTCGAAAAATCAGATCGGCAGAAATGGCCATATTCTGATAGCGCCTGAAATCAATCGACTTCCACAGGCGCGAAGACTTGACAGGGCACCAGCGCACCAGATTCTCCCGATTGCATACAATATTCGGCGCATTTCTAAGATAATTTTCCAGCGTGCGAATGTTGAGTTGCAGCCGCTCCTTCTGATAGCCCTTGTTTTCAATATAGCGGTAATATTTCCTCTCCAGTTCCTCAATACTGAGCGGTGTATTGATATTCTGGCGCAACACCCGCTTGATCAGCTCCGTCTTGGAAATATTTTCCCGGGCATTTTTCTCATTCTCTTCCGCCAGAAATTCTCGCAACCGCCGCCGCCAGAGACCGGTATAAGTTGCAAGCGACTCATTGCCCAGTTCCACCTTGCCATGCGGATAGCGCAGCGAAAGAAATTCATAACCTTCCGCCGTCATCTCCGGAAATGCCTGCAAAAACTGAGGCTTTGACAAATAAAAGTACTGATAGGGCTCGCAAAAATAATCTTCAAAGAGCAGTGGAAACTTCTGCACCATACGCACAGTGATTTGCCGAATGCGCTCGCGGCTCACCTGAAAAAAATCCCCGATATCCTGCAGCGTCTTCCCCTCAACCCGGAGGCGGAGTATCTGTGCCGTTCGCTCACCCTGATTGCAGACCTTGCGATACGCTTCCATAAAACTGTCCCGTGCGAGCAGAAACATTCCCCTGTTCTTGATCAGAACCCGGCTCTCTACCGCTGTCTCAATCAAAATATTCACAGCAAAGGACAGCCGCAAAATCTGCAGGCGCTCCGATAAAATGGTCTCCGCAATCACGCCGCGGCGGAAAACCGATTCCCAAAAGGACTTCATTGCCCGCCGCAGCTGCGGGAGCAGGAGCACCGTGCGCAGCAATTCTTCCCTCTCAAGCTGCTGCACTACCTGCAAGAGCTGTTCCGCCTCCATATAGTGATACAACTGTTCCCAGCGCAGTGTTACCACCGGTCGCAGCTCCGAAGCGATATCCTGCAGCTGGTTTTTCAGCCCTTCCTCCACCGGCACCTGAGATAAGTCGCAGGCGTCCTCCAGATTTTCACGGAGCCAGCGAGCAACGGCTCTCTTGATCTCATCAATGGATTTTTTGCCCAGTCCCCGCAGTGTGGAAAAGACCGGCTCTGCCAGTACAACTCTGTCTATGGTGCGGCAGCCCTCCCGACAGAGTACGCGGTAGGAGCGCACAGACAAATTGAGTTCCTCAATTGAATGCCTGGCGAGCTCTGCCCTCTGCTGCTCTGTCAAGGCAACCACCTTATCTTCTTCCTCGCTCTGCGAGTTCTCATCTCGCCGCACAACTACAGGCTGCTCCAGCACAGCATCCAGATTCTGCAGAGC
>CALLVJ010000232.1 GCA_938010625.1 uncultured Stomatobaculum sp.
GCATGTTGGTCGCCTTCTTGGTCTCGATCTACTCAATCCGGTTTCTGATGAGCTGGGTCAAGAAAAATGACTTCAAGGTCTTTGGCTATTACCGGATTGTGCTCGGTGTCATAGTGCTGATCTGGTACGTTATGTCAACCTTGATGGGGCGGAGCATGGGGGCAGCCTGATGTGGTATTATCGCCTGATTGTTTTTCTGACTGCGCTGGATCTGACCGGAAAGAGCGCAATAGAAGCACTTCCGACAGCATCTTTCCCGCGAGAACTGCCGGCCGGGAAACCGGTTCTGCTGCTGAAAAAGTTTCAAAACCGCGGCTTGCCGCTCGGCTTTCTGGAGCGGCGCCGGGGGCTGGTAAAATACGGACCGCTGTTGGTTGAGAGCCTGGTGCTGCTGCGATTTTCTCGTCTGCTTCCCAAACGCAGATGCCGGCTCGAAAAAACAGCGCTCGCACTGATACTCGCGGGTGGCGGCAGCAATTTGTTTGACCGCTTCTTCCGGGGCTACGTGGTCGATTATTTTTCACCGACACAGGAAAAAATGCGCTATCTGGTCTTTAATCTGGGCGATCTCTACATCGCTGTCGGCATGACGCTGCTCTCGGTTCTGGAGTTCATGCGGGGGCTTAAGCGCATTGGAACAAAAGGAGTGAAACATTGAGTCATCAGGATATCTTCCAACTATGTCTGCTGATTCTCCTGCTTGTGCTCTCAGCGCTGTTTTCGTCGTCGGAGACGGCACTCACCACGGTAAACCATATCCGCGTCCGGACGCTCGCCGGACAGGGAGATAAGCGCGCCATTACCCTGCTTGCGATTCTGCAGAAACCCGAGAAAATGCTCTCGGTCATTTTGATTGGCAATAATGTCGTGAACCTCTATGCCTCCTCGCTTGCGACGACGGTGACGCTCTCTCTGTTTGGCAGCAAGCTGGTCGGTGTCGCGACAGGTATTTTGACCCTCGCCGTGCTGGTATTCGGTGAAGTCGCACCGAAAACCATGGCGAGCCGCAACGCAGAGCAGATTGCACTCCGCGCGGCAGGGGCTGTCAAAATATTGATGTGGCTTTTCACGCCACTGGTCTTTGTGGTCAATCATCTGGCGCGGCTTGTACTGAAGCTGTTTGGCGCAGATCGCCCGAGCAGGCGGGCGCCTATAACCGCGGAGGAACTCAGAACCATTGTGCAGGTGGGGCATGAAGACGGTGTCATTGAGAACAGCGAGCGAAAGATGATTGACAATGTCTTTGATTTTGGCGACCGCAGCGCGCGCGATCTCATGATTCCCCGGATTGATATGACTTGCATTGATGTCGAGGCGGACTATGACGAACTCATGGAAGTGGTGAGAAAGGAAAAATATACGCGCATTCCGGTCTACAAGGAGAGCGCGGACAGCATCGTCGGCATTCTGAATATCAAGGATCTCTTGTTCCGCGCGCAGGATAAGCCGTTCCAGATTGCGGAGCTCATGCGAAAGCCGCTCTTTACCTATGAGCAGAAGAAGACGTCCGAGCTCATGGTCGAGATGCGGAAAAATTATACAAATCTCGCGATTGTCCTGGATGAGTACGGCGTGACGGCCGGTATGGTCACGATGGAGGATATTCTTGAAGAGATTGTCGGTGAAATCCGCGACGAGTACGACCGCGATGAGGAGAAGACCATACGCCGCGTGGCGCCCGGCACCTATCTGATTGAAGGCAATGTAAAGATTGACGACGTGAACGATGCTCTGCAGTTGCATCTCGTCTCTGAGGACTATGAGTCGATTGGCGGTTATGTCCTGGAGCAGCTTGAGCATTTCCCGAGAGAGGGCGAGAGTGTGAGAAAGGGCGGTCTGACATTCACGGTTGTGCGCATGGAGCAGACCAGGATTGCCGAGGTGAAGATCTCTTTGACACCGGAGAAAGCCGTTGTCAAGTAAATTTTCGTATGCTATACTTTTTTCCAGTATCACGGAGAGGAGGATGAAGACGATGAAGAAGCATGTTATGACGCTGAATGAGAAGCCTCTGAAGGCAAGTATGGCACATGGCGGTTGCGGCGAATGCCAGACTTCCTGCCAGTCCGCGTGCAAGACTTCCTGCACCGTTGGAAATCAGAGCTGCGAGAACGAAAATAGATAAGATCCCGGAGACGACGGGAGGCCCCTACAGTCTGAGAGGATTGTAGGGGTTCTTATCTTGCAGGGTATTTGTGCGGTAGTCCGCAGGACAGGCTTCCGCATTTGGATATAGACGGATCGTTGTATAGAAAGCAGGTACAGGCTTGATTCACCAGTTTATTAACAACGGCATTGCCATCGTGATGGACGTAAATTCCGGTTCGGTGCATGTCGCGGATCCCGCATTTTACCGCGCCGTACAGGTGACGGAGCCCTTTGTCGGCGAACTGGAGCGGCCGGAGCCGCTCCCAGTGGCAGCAAAGGAAGCTGTCCGGAGAGAGCTCGGCAGTGAGTTCCCGGCGGAGGAAATCGAAGAGGTCATCGAGACTATGCAGGCGCTCATCGACGGCGAAGAGCTGTTCACGAAGGACAGCTACCAGACGTTTGTGCGCGACTTCAAGGCGAGAAAGACGGTTGTCAAGGCGCTCTGCCTTCACATTGCCCACGACTGCAACCTTGCATGTCGCTATTGCTTTGCGGAAGAGGGCGAGTATCATGGTAGACGGGCGCTGATGAGCTTTGAAGTGGGCAAAAAGGCGCTCGACTTCCTTGTGGCAAATTCCGGCGCAAGACGGAATCTCGAGGTCGATTTTTTCGGTGGCGAGCCGACCATGAACTGGAAGGTCGTGAAGCAGCTCGTGGCCTACGGTCGCTCGCTCGAGAAGACACACGATAAGAAGTTCCGCTTCACGCTGACCACGAATGGCGTGCTCTTAAACGATGAGATTACAGAGTTTTGCAACCGCGAGATGGCAAATGTGGTGCTCTCGCTGGACGGCAGAAAGGAAGTGAACGACCGCATGCGTCCGACGCGCAGCGGTCAGGGCAGCTATGACTTGATTGTCCCGAAGTTTCAGCGCTTTGCGGCGGAGCGGGACAAGGAGCACAAGGATTATTATATCCGCGGCACATTCACGCACAACAACCTTGAGTTCTCAGAGGATGTGCTACACTTCGCAGATCTTGGCTTCAAGAAGATGAGCATGGAACCGGTTGTCGCAGACCCCGCGGAACCTTATGCAATTCGCGAGGAGGATCTGCCGGTGATTCTCGAGCAGTATGACAAGCTCGCAGCAGAGTATGTGAAGCGCCGCCGGGAGGGCAGGGGGTTCGTCATTTTTCACTTTCAGATTGATCTGAAGCAGGGCCCTTGTGTTGTGAAGCGCCTCTCCGGCTGCGGCTCGGGCACTGAATATCTCGCGGTCACACCCTGGGGCGATTTTTATCCCTGTCATCAGTTTGTCGGCAAAGAGGAGTTTTTGCTCGGCAACGTCGATACGGGCATTCAGCGCGGCGATATCTGCGACGAGTTCAAGCTTTGCAATGTATACGCAAAGCCGAAGTGCAAGGATTGCGAAGTGCGCTTTTATTGCAGTGGCGGCTGTGCGGCAAATTCTCAGAATTTCCATCACAATCTGACGGACGCCTATGAGATTGGCTGCGCGATGCAGAAAAAGAGGATTGAGTGCGCCATCATGATCAAAGCGGCTGAAATGCTGGATGCCGCGGCGGCGGAGAAAGCACCTGCAATCTGACATTCAAGGGAGGGTAGCTAAGTATGAAGAGCGAAAAGGGAAAGGGTGTACTGCGCCTGATCGTGCTCCTTGCAGTGCTGATCGGCTTTTTGTATCTCGCATTTGACAGCATGCGCGGGAACAAAGTCAAGCTTGGGCTGGATCTTGCGTCAGCATTACCTATCAGGCAAAGAAAGAGAATCCGAGCGCGCAGGATATGAAGGATACGATCTTCAAACTCCAGCGCCGCGTGGAGACCTATTCGACGGAGGCGCAGGTTTACCAAGAGGGACGAAACCGCATCAACATTGATATTCCAGGCGTCTCCGATGCCAACCAGATCCTAGAGGATCTCGGTCGTCCGGGTTCGCTGACCTTTGTAGATCCGAGCGGACAGACCATTCTGACCGGAGACCAAGTGAAGAGCGCAAAACCTGCGCAGATGCAGAACAAGACCACCGGGCAGAGCGAGTATCTTGTGGAACTCGTTTTCACCGACGAGGGCTCCAAGGCATTTGCAGATGCGACCAGCAGACTGGTAGGTCAGCATATCCAGATCAATTACGACGGCAGAACCTATTCGAATCCTGTTGTCAAGCAAGCCATCACCGGCGGAACCTGCCAGATTGACGGCATGCAGAGTTATGAGGAGGCTGATCAGCTCGCCTCCACGATCCGCATTGGTTCACTGCGTTTGGAGCTCGAAGAACTCCGCTCGAATGTGGTCGGCGCGCAGCTTGGCCAGCAGGCAATTCACACGAGCTTGAGGGCGGGCGCAGTCGGTTTCCTCGCGATTGCTGTGATTATGATCGGTATTTTCTGGCTGCCGGGTCTCGCTGCTTCCCTCGCGCTGGCACTTTATATCAGCCTTACGGTCTGCTTGATCAGCGCATTCGATATCACGATGACGCTGCCTGGTATTGCCGGCATTATTCTCTCGGTGGGCATGGCGGTCGATGCCAATGTAATCATCTTCACGCGAATCCGAGAGGAAATCGGACTTGGCAAGAGCGTACAGGAGGCAGTCAAGTCCGGTTTCCACAAGGCGCTCTCCGCGATTGTAGATGGCAATATTACAACCCTGATTGCGGCTGCTGTGCTCTATATCATGGGCACTGGTACAATCAAGGGTTTCGCAACCACTCTGGGGCTCGGTGTTATCGTATCCATGTTCACGGCACTCTTAATCACGAGAAGCTGGGTCATGGCTTTTCTGGAGCTTGGTCTCGACAAGAAGGGGCTTTTCGGACACATCAGGGAGAGAAAAGTATTCGACTTTGTCGGCAAGAGAAAGCTCTTCTTCGGCTTTGCGCTTGCTATTATCGCGTCGGGTTTCATCGGGATGGGCGTTTACCAGGCAAAGACCGGCAGTGCACTGAACTTTGGTCTTGACTTCAAGGGTGGAACTTCAACCAATGTGACGTTCAACCAGGATATGTCGCTTGAGCAGATTGATTCGGAAGTGAAACCGATTGTCGCAGGCGTGACCGGCGACAATGACATTCAGGCGGCAAAGGTACAGGGCACTAATGAGGTTATCATCAAGACCCGCGCGCTGAGCGTGGAAGAGCGCCAGTCGCTGAACCAGTCGCTTGCGGAGAAGTTCTCGATTGATCAGGAGAAAATCACAGCAGAGAGCATCACCGGCACGATCTCAGGTGAAATGCGCCGCGATGCAGTGCTTGCGGTTGTCATTGCGTTGCTTCTGATGCTTGTGTACATTCGCTTCCGCTTCTCGAACTTCCGCTTCGCGGCCTCGGCCATCATATGCCTCTGCCACGACGTACTTGTGCTTTTCACTTTTTATGTGCTGTTCCGTTGGAGCATTGGCTCGTCGTTTGTAGCCTGCATGCTGACTCTGGTCGGGTATTCGATCAATGATACGATTGTCGTTTTTGACCGCATCCGTGAGAACCAGAAGCTCTATCCGCGCATGGGCAGAGAGGAACTCGCAAATAAGAGTATCACAGAGACTTTTTCGCGCTCTATTCTGACTTCGGTCACGACCTTCGTGACGATCTTCATCCTGTTCCTGCTCGGCGTGTCGTCGATTCGCGATTTCACCCTGCCGCTTATGGTCGGAACAATTTTTGGTACCTATTCTTCGATTGCAATCGCAAGCCCGCTCTGGGATCTCATGGAGACGCGGCATGACAGAAAGAAGGCAGAGGCTGAGGCAGCTGCCAAGGCAGCGGAGAAGGCCGAGAAGGCAGCGAAGAAAAAGAAAAAGTAAGGTAACAAGGAGCCGGGCTCTCAGACAGACGGCAGAGAAAGAGGAGGAGCAAAGCTCCTCCTCTTCTTCGCAGAGAGGGGAAAAATGAAATATAAAATTCTGGCAGGTGAGGGGAGAGCGAAGCGCGCTCACATGGAGACTGTGCATGGCAGTATTGAGACGCCGGTTTTCATGAATGTCGGGACGGTCGCTGTGATCAAGGGGGCGGTTTCTACAGATGACCTGAAAGAAATTGGCACGCAGGTGGAGCTCTCGAATACCTACCACCTCCATGTGCGCCCGGGCGACGGAAAAGTCTCCGGCGACCGGCTGATACACGAATTCGGCGGTCTGCACCGCTTTATGCACTGGGACAGACCGATTCTCACGGACTCCGGCGGTTTTCAGGTGTTTTCGCTGTCGGGCATGCGGAAAATCAAGGAGGAAGGCGTTACCTTTCGCTCTCACATCGACGGCAGAAAGATTTTCATGGGGCCGGAGGAGAGCATGCAGATCCAGTCCAATCTCGGCTCGACGATTGCAATGGCCTTTGACGAGTGCCCGCCAAGTCTTGCAGAGCAGAGCTATATCGAGCAGAGTGTGGATCGGACGACGCGCTGGTTAAAGCGCTGTAAGGCGGAGATGGCGCGGCTCAATGCGCTGCCGGACCGGACGAATCCGAAGCAACTTTTGTTTGGCATTAACCAGGGCGGCATCCTTGAGGATATCCGCATCCGCCACGCAAGAGAAATCCGTGAACTGGATCTCGACGGCTATGCAGTCGGCGGGCTTGCAGTCGGCGAGAGCGCCGAAGAGATGTATCGGATTCTGGACGCTGTGGTGCCGGAGCTGCCACGCGAAAAGCCGACCTATCTGATGGGAGTTGGCACGCCGCAGAATATTCTGGAGGCGGTGGAGCGCGGCGTCGATTTCTTTGACTGTGTTTATCCATCCAGAAATGGGCGCCATGGACATGTCTATACGAACAGCGGCAAGAAAAATCTCTTTAACAAGAAGTATGAGCTGGATTCCAGCCCCATCGAGGAGGGCTGCCAGTGCCCAGCCTGCCGTTCCTATTCCCGCGCGTATATTCGCCATCTCTTGAAGGCGGGGGAGATGCTGGGGATGCGGCTTTGTGTCTTGCATAATCTTTACTTCTATAATACAATGATGCAGGAAATCCGTGACGCCATCGAAAAGGGTGAGTTCCGGGCATACAAAGAGAGAAAAATGAAGGGTATGGAGGCAAAAGCATGAGCGGAGTCTTACTGGCAGGCGGGACGAACAATATCCTGTTCTGGGGGGTTTACATTGTATTTTTCGGTGCGCTGATTTATTTTATGGCGTACCGCCCGCAGAAAAAGCAGCAGGAAGAGTTGTTTGCGAGCATTGCGATCGGCGATTCAGTGCTCACGACAGCAGGTTTTTATGGCGTCATCATTGATATGACTGATGATACCGTGATCGTTGAGTTTGGCAACAATAAGAATTGCCGAATCCCGATGCAGAAGTCTGCGATTGTCCAGGTCGAAAAACCAGGCGAAAATTGACAAGAGACAAAAGA
>CALLVJ010000233.1 GCA_938010625.1 uncultured Stomatobaculum sp.
TTAGCAAAGTAATACATTGCGTACTTCACTGGTGCCATCAGCATTGTACAAAGTAATTCACCAAGTAGCACAGCAATTGCCAATGAAAATTCAAAGCGTCGCTCCCAGAGTGATATCAAGAATAATTCTGCTGTGATTATAATTGGAAGCCACAGCGCCCAGAATACAAAATTCATCTTGATGCCGAGTAGTGTGAACTGTCCTCCAAGGAAATTAGACACCGCACTTTGAATTTTTCTATTTAATGGTCGTAACTTAGATGGAATACTGGCAGGATCCCAGTTCTTGACATTGTCGGTAGTCTGAATAAATCCGGCTTCTGTATCAAATCCAATGGAAATAACAAACTCATTCCAGCGACAAATAACATAATCCTGTGGATATCTGCGAATCAACGTCATACTGCTTTTTAAGAAGGCATCCATTTCTTCTTTTGTATAGCCATCTCGCGGTGCTGCCAAGGTATAACCGCGATTGGTCTTACTGAGTATTTCATCAATCGCATAGACCTTATCAATGGCGTCTACTTCTGCCCGATTCGCTTTCCAGTCAAATTTCGGATCCTTAAGGATGGTATAATCCGGCATGATAAAATTCAGCGCAAGCGGAGAGCCACCTCCAGAACTACTTTTTTCCAAGCCTGCATAGCCCGCCAGCACCAGCACCACTGCAACAACAGCTGCTAGCACTGGTTTGACCACTGCTACTTTTTGATGCTTTAATAGACAGATTAACATCAACGGATACCAGAGAATCATAAACTTAAACTCTGTCCGGATGCACATGATGCCTGCAATCAAAACCGTGAGTTGTAAAATTTTTTTCTTAAAATGACTTTTCTCACTGTCATTCCAAAGAAAAATATACCGTTGCAGGAAAAGAAGGATCAGTGTTCCAAATAAGAATGTCCGCATGGGTTGGTACAAATAATAAAGTGCAACTGGCGTAAAGAAGAGAAGATACAACGGAAGCACTTTCTTTCCTGTCGCCGTCTCACATTGCACAATGATATCCGCATAAATCCACACTGCAATGGCACACTGAAATAACAGAATTGCCACAGGATGAAAGAAAAACAAAAGCCCTATGATATGAATTGCGGTGGCAAATAAGCCCTGGTTAGGATGTACCTTTAAGACAAGCGCATACTGATAGATGCTGAACTCATCAACTTCCACCCAGTTGCCCGGCCAAAGCAGTAGCAGTCCCACTGCAAACAGGCAAAATAATCTGAGTGCAACAAGAAGTTCTCGATCGCAACGCTTTGTTCTCCATACGTTCTCTGCTGTTCTTAGCATACTGGCAATTAACAAAATCTGCGCAAACTTTAAGACAGCATAAAGCAGGTAGGAACTTCCATCCGTAAAGACAAAATTCCGCCCATCACAATAAATTGAAAGAAGCGAATACAGGACTAAGAACACAACTCTTCCCACTTCTGTTTTTGAGAAATTTTTAACCCGCTTTTTCTCCTTCCATTCCATACAAAATCCTCATATTTCTTTGAACGCCGTATAACGTGTGCAACGCATTGTCAGCCAGTCTGTACTTGTATTTCTCATCGGATTTACTGTTTCTTCGTAAACCGGATCAAATTGAGCAACAAAGAAAAAAGCACTACCGCATAGAGAAACCCATTCACTGGAGTGAATGCCGCCTTCATGGAATTTCCACCGTATTCCTCGCCATTCACATAAAGTTTACCCTTCACATAAATACCGCCATAGCGATCCACAGTTACCACAGCATTTTTATTCTCATCCTGAATGATAATGCCTCTCCCGCTTTCGCCCGGATTCACGACAATCCAGTCATCGCTACCGCCGTTGTCATTCGGCTGCTGCTGTACGCTGATATTTCCGGCAGTCCCAAAATCCTGCACTTCCGCTGCATAGACCGGCGCCGCCGCGAGCGTCGCCAGAAGCAGTGCCATTGCTACTTTTTTCTTCATTGCTCTTCCTCAATAATATTGTTCCAGAATGCGATTGTACATGCCGATCAGCGGATACAGCCGGTACTTGGTGAGATAGCCCTGCGGCCAGGTCGTGTCCCGGAGAAAATCCTTGAACTCTTTTCGCTTCTGTTTGCTAACCACCGCAAGCGCCATTAAGAGCGGGCGAAAGCGCGTCCGCCGGTCTACATATTCCCCCACACCGAACTCCTCGTTGTGGCGGAGTGCAAAATAGGCCCTGACCGTCTCCTGCTTCGGCTCGTAAATAAAACGCTTTAAGGACTCCCAGGCAAGCGGTCGGAGCTCAAACTCAGTCACAAGCTGCATTTCACAGTACTGCCGAAGCGTCGCACAGGTCTCAATAATATGCCGCTGCAGCTCTTTCGTATAGGAATAAAAAATCGCATCCTCTTCCTGTTCACAATTCCGGATTGCAAAGGTCTTGCCGTCCTCCCGGCGGTAACCCACCGTGCTGCCGTTCGGCGAATTGCAGATCATCTCAAAGGGCGTGGAAACGGTCATGAGCGCGCGCGCCGAGCGGAACGCATCAATGTAGCCGCGCTTCTCGGCATTCGCCGGCTGCTCATTCAGAAACGGAATCAAGCCAATGTAAAAGCCAAGCATCTTGGTCTTCGGGAACAAGTAGCAGAGATTATCCTGAATGGTGCCCCGCCAGCCGATATCCACAATCGCAATTTTCTCTTCTGCGCCGCATAGATCCCGCTCCTCACAGTAGGAACGCAATAGCTCACGCTTTCCATCCCGCTCTGCCTCCATGCAGTCTAGGAACTCCTCATCGGCAAAGAGCTCCTGCACCCGCTTGTCCTGCCAGGGATAGGTAATCACCTCTTCCGGCGGGATCTCATGTCGCGCAAGATAACCGCGCACTGCTTCTAGCTCCACGCCGAGTGAGGTGAAAAGCGCCTGCATCGACTGAATTGAGTACTGGTTCCAGAGCCGCATGAGCTCCTTCGTGCTGATCTCTCGAAGGGAGGGCATGAAGGTCGCGAGACGACTCACCTCCAGGAGATAGGACTTCGGATAGGGCCGTTTCGAAACTGCCGCCATCGCGTCATAGATTTCCTTGTAGAACTCGCCCTCACGGGTAAAAAAGTAAATCTTCTGAATGCCCTGCGCCATTGCCTCCTCAGCCAGATTTTGCACAAAGCCGTAGAAAAAGAGACTCACGTCCTCTGCGCCGTGCAGCGGTGCGCCTGTGTACTGGAGAGGCTTCTGTACACCCGGCACGAAGCTCCGCTCCCGCTCTTCCCGCTTTCTCTGCTCTTCTTCCCGCAAATAGCGCTCCGCAGTAATTCCAAGACGTCTCGGCACTTCGACATCGCTGTAAGCATTGTCACCAAGGTGAATGTGCTGCTCCGGTGTGACATGCAGGAGCTCTTCTGCCTTCTCAAAAAGCTTTCCAGAGCGCTTGTTAAAGCCCACATCACAGGAGACAATGACGCGCTCCAACAGCTTCGAGAAACCCGCTGTCCGGATTACCTCCAGCAGAAAATCCTCATTCGCGTAAAAATCCGAGATACAGACCAGTCTCTCGTGAGGAATGCTGTCAATCTTTGCCTCGATGCCCGGATCTAAGTAGATGTGACGTTTTTCAACCGCAAGTTCTTCCTGCACAAGACGCGCCGCCAGTTCTGCCGCCACCGGTTCTGTGAGCGGCTCCCGGAAGACACGCACAAGCATTTCGCGGAACACATCCTGTATTTTATATTCATCGTCAAACCCCTGCGTCTTTTTCTGTGCGCCCAGACTTCGCTCCACTTCCTGGCGAATCCGGAACAGCGCCCGCGGGTTCTGATAGGCCTCCTGTATCTCTGCACCGTGCTGCTCGAGCAAGATCGCAGCGGTTTCTACTTTGATGGCGTCCGGATGGCAGTCACGCCGCAAAATGGTATCCCAGATGTCAAGTGATAACAGTTGATAAGATGGCACGCGCGCACATCTCCTTTCTTTTTTTACACGCCGCGGAGTTTATACCAGAGCTTCCGGAGGAGCTTGCTCTTCCGGATAAAGCCAATGCGTTTCAATCTTCCAAAGAACGAATTGTCCACGACGACCGGCGGCGCATAGCTCTGCTCTGTAAGAGTCTCATCCATCACGCCATCTGCTGAAATCGCAGGTCTTGTATAGCATCTCTCATAGGCGACCAGTTCTGCCGGTTCTCGGCGCGCCGCTATGTCCTGTACTGCACTGTAAAACTGCTCAAAACCATGCTCCAGATCCTTATCCGCCATATAGCGCTTGCCGGCCTCCGACATCTCTGCGGCTTTCTCCGGATGATCCAGAATTTCAATCAGCGCCTGCGCGATGGATTCTGGGGTCGTATGCGCGAGACGTACCCCCTCATTCGGCATGTCGTAAAAATTATTCTCCATGTAGAGATCCACAACTGGCAATCCCGCCGCCATCATCTCAAACGGAATGCGCGAGGGATTCGAAGAGCTGATGCAGAGCCCCACCTCACATTTGTTGTAGAGGGCATTGCACTGCTGCAGCGAGATAATGCCGAGATTCTCATGCTCAAACCAGACATTGCCCTTGATGTTAGAGCCGTAAAGATAGATCTTTACATCCGGGCGCAGGAACTTCACAATGCCGAGCGCCTCAATGCCAAGCACGCTGCAGCGCCGCGGCTTGTCCGGCTGGTATACAAAGCAAATCGCATGTTCTTTTTTTGCATCCGGCAGCGGGCGATAAACGTGCCGGTCTGCACAGAAGTCAAAGTAACGAGACGGCGTGTGGTACTCTGTCTGCATCTTGTGTGAGAGCCAGCGCCCTATGGTGACCGGCTTTAAGCCGTAACCGTAGGAATTGCAGGCGAGGATATAGCCATCGCCCATCGGATTGAAGAGCGCCTCAAAGTCCTGGATAAAGTACGCCTTCACGGCAGGACTTGCACAATCTCGCACAACCTTGGCGGTAAACCAGGCGGTCGCGAAGATGATGTCGTAATCTCCTTCTATGCCATAGCCCAGAATAAAACGACAGTCATGCTTCCCAAAGAGCGTCTCTGCCTGGCGGCGCAGTTCCTCAGAATTTTTGAACTCGCCCTTGTCTTCGACATAGACATCACATTCATAGCCCTTTCGAATCAAGTATTGCACGTTCTGGAGGATGGTCCTATGCCCTCCCGAGCCCTCGATCAGCGACGGCAGTACCCACGCAGCTTTCATTTTCTCTCCCCGTATTTTTTTCGAAACTCAAAGCGCGACATCCAGTGCCGCTTGATAATCTCCTCATACTCTGCATTCTGCTGCTGCAGGGTCAAAATAGTATTGCCTTGCTGCTGCACAATGCCGAGCCGCTCCTCTGCAATCTTGTGCGCATCTTCCAGACTTCTGTCACGTTCTTCAATGAGCTTCGTCTGACTTGTAATTGCAACATCTTTCTCGGCAATCAGTTTCTCATCCGCTGCAATTCGCGCATCGCGCTCGTCGATCATCCTGGCCTGGCTTTCGATCGCAGCATCTTTCTCGGCGACCAGCTTCTCATCTGCCGCGATCCGCTCATCTCTCTCGGCAATCATCTTGTTCTGGTTCTCGATGGTCGCATTCCGCTCATCAATGAGTTCTTTCTGGCTTGCTATCGCAGTGTCTTTTTCGACGATCAGTTTCTCATCCGCCGCGATCCGCTCATCCCGCTCGGCAATCATCTTCGACTGCCTTTCGATCGCCCGATAGCGGTCTTCATAGAGTCCCTTTAATTCGTCAAAGCGCTCTTGTGTGTATTTGTATTTGGAGCGATAAAAATAAAGGTCTTTATAATACTTGAAAAAGCCCGCCGCCTCAAGTCTGTCATACCAGTAACGCCCCTTCGGAAACAGGACGCCGAGACCGCAGCTATGCGTAAAATCGAAATAACAGTCGTACTCTTTTCTGGTCTTTTCCCAGTGGTCGCAGGAGCCCTGATCAATCGGGCTGTACACATCATGGAATAGGACAATGCCATTCTCCCGCAGTTTCGGGAGCCAGGTCGTAAAGTCGTGCTCCACGTCCGCAAAGGTATGTCCGCCGTCGATGTGAAGAATGTCAATCGAATTGTCCGCAAAGTTCGGCAGTGCGTCGTCAAAGCGCATTTGAAAGAGATGCAGGTTCACGTCTGGATAATACGTCTTTGCCGTCTTCTGGACGAGCGCATAGACCTCCTCGCCAGTGTTCTCAGCGCCAATGTCGCCGCTCCACATATCCACTGCGTTGATCTCAGTGCTCAGATGAAAATCCCGCACAGACTGACAGAATGTAAAGAGCGAGCAGCCATACTGGCTGCCGAGCTCTGTGAGACGCGCCGGGCGCACAAAACGCAGCAGGTCGTAGGCAAAATCCCGGTGCCCTTCCCAGTAGGCAAACTTGAGCTTGGGATTTAACTGATCTGCATCATATCTAGGGTCTGAGACGACCCAGGCTTCCTCATAGTTCATGCTCTATCCTCTCAATGTTAAACGTTTCAATCACATGGTTGATGATGCCGTGCATGGGCTTCAACGCAATCGCCTGCACATGCAGGACATTGTGAACCCAGCACTGCACAGTGTGCACCATCTGATCGTAACCCTCGCCAAGTCCCAGGGTCAGAAAATAATCGCCTTCCTTGACTTCTGGCCAGTGGAATGAAAGCGCGGCCTTCCGCACCTCTCCCTGCCGGATTCCCTCGATCATGATGCCCTCGCCGAGGGTGCTCTGTGCAAAAATACTGTTTCCATACTTATCCTTAAAAGTATAGCCGATTATGATATTGTCTGCATCCTTTTTCGAGTGCAGTAAAAGTTCAATCCGGACAGCATCGCCGGGTTTTACGACATCTACCGCCTCATCGTTGATGAGCATGCGGCAGCGGTCAATCAGAATATCCTGCGCGCCGCCTATGCTCTCCTTCGGCGAGTCAATCCAGCCGATTTCAGCCTTTTCCTTTTCCCGCTCAGTTTTCTCGGCGGCAACTGCTTTCTGCTCTGCCTGTTCGGTCTGTTCAGCCGTCTTAAGGCGCGCTTCTTCATCCTGCTCGGCTGCCGCCTCGCTCTGAAAGACACTGGTGTGAAGCAGTTTTAAGTAGTCCTCAATGACTTCAAGCGGCTTGCCCTCGCGGATAATTTTCCCGTGGTCAATTAAAATGACGCGGTCTGCCATATTCGCGATGCTGTTCATATCGTGGGTCACAAGCAGTTTTGTGACGCCTTTCATCTCCTCCTTCATAAAGGTATTGCACTTCTGCTGGAAGAAGATATCGCCGACCGAGAGCGCCTCATCGACAATCAGAATTTCGGGCTTGAAGCTGATCATCACGGCAAAGGCGAGGCGCGCAAACATGCCGCTCGAATAGGTCTTGACCGGCTGTCCCATGTACTCGCCGATGTCTGCAAAGTCCACAATCTCCCTGACCTTCTCCTGCATCTCTTGATCGCTGAAACCGCGCATGGAGCCGTTCAGGAAGATGTTTTCATAGCCAGTGTACTCCGGATTAAAACCAGTGCCGAGTTCAAGAAGCGCCGAGA
>CALLVJ010000234.1 GCA_938010625.1 uncultured Stomatobaculum sp.
GCGCCTTTTCTCTAGTCTTCTGTTCCTCGTCCTGTGTCTCTACCTTGTCACAGAGTGCCTCATTCAAATCAGCATCAATGCGCAGGAATTTGAGATCCTTATGCTTTGCCTCGAGGCTCTGAATAAAGGGCATATCAATCGCATGCGGCAAAATTACCGCATCAATGTTCTGGCTCTTAAAGAGGTCAATATAGCTGCGCTGCTGCTTCTCATTTGTCACATAGAAAATACGATTGGGAAAGCGCGCCTCATTCTCCTTGAGGCAATCCTCCAAAGTCAGATACTTCTTCTCGAGATTTTTGAAGAGCACAGCATCCTTTATCTTCTCCTCAAACTTCGCATCCTTCAAACAGCCGTACTGCACGAACGGAGCAATGTCGTCCCAGTACTTCTCATAGGTCTCGCGCTCGGTCTTGCACATGCCGGTCAGCTTCTCTGCTACCTTCTTGGTGATATAGGCGCTGATTTTCTTTACAAAGCCATCGTTTTGCAGTGCGGAGCGAGACACATTGAGCGGCAGATCCGGGCAGTCAATCACACCTTTTAGGAGCAACAGAAATTCCGGAATGACCTCTTTGATATTATCGGCAATGAAAACCTGATTGTTATAGAGCTTAATCTTTCCCTCTGCCGCCTCGTACTCGAGATCAATGTGCGGAAAGTACAAGATGCCCTGTAGGCGGAACGGATAATCCATATTCAGATGAATCCAGAAGAGCGGCTCCCGATAGTCCTGGAATACCTTCCGGTAAAATTCCTCGTACTCTTCTTTACTCACCTCATTCGGGTGTTTGCGCCAGAGCGGATTGGTGTCGTTGATCGGCTGCGGTCTCTTTTTAATTTTCAGGCGTTCCCGCGCCGGAGCGACCTCAACCATCTCCTTGCTGCCGTCTTCCTTCGTCTTTTCCTCGAGCTTTGCTTCTTCGTGAATGGTCTCCAGAACCTCATCGCTCTCCTGTTTTTCAGCCGGGTCAATGAGCTCGGTCTCCGGCGCGGCATCCAGATCCGTCAGATAAATCGGCACTGGCATGAAGCCGCAGTACTTTTCGAGCACTTCGCGCATCCGCTCCTTGGATGCGAACTCCCGGCTTTCCTCTGAGAGATAGAGCGTGATCTCTGTGCCGTGCTCCTTGCGGGTTCCGTCTTCCATGCGGTACTCAGTACCGCCATCCGACTCCCAGTGCACAGGTGTCTCGTCCGCGCGATAGGACTTGGTCTCAATGACCACCCGGTCTGCAACCATGAAGGCCGAATAAAAGCCCAGACCGAAGTGTCCAATAATCTGGTCCTCGGTTGCCTTATCCTTATAGGTCTCGATAAAGTCCTGTGCGCCGGAAAAAGCAATCTGATTGATATACTTCTCCACCTCGTCGGCGCTCATGCCAACGCCATTGTCTGTGAAACGGATGCTCTTTTCCTTCGGGCTTACTTCCACCTGAATCTGATAACTCTCATCTGCCGGCGCCTGATATTCTCCCATCAGCGCGAGCTTCTTTAACTTGGTTACGGCATCGCAACCGTTTGAGACCAGTTCTCTCACAAAAATATCATGATCCGAATAGAGCCACTTTTTGATAATTGGAAAAAGATTATCGCTGTGAATGGATAAACTTCCCTGTCTGTCTTCCATAGATTCTCACCCCCGCCATAATTATGTGTCTATTATACCACATATAGAACATGTGTCAACGCAAAAGAGAGGAGAAGCTCGCGCTTCTCCTCTCTTCCGTGCTCATGCTGCAGTATGTGTCTGAGCAGAAAATCTTGCGAGAACCTCTTCAAAAGCTTCGTTCTCGCCTTCGCTGTCATATTGTACGCGCAAAATCTGATTGAGGTCCATTCCCATCAGACCGAGAAAGGACTTTCCATCAATACAAACATGGTTGTAGCAGACATCAATCTCGAAAGGACAGTTCTCTGCGGCTCTGACAAATGTCTTGATATCCGCAACTGAATTCAATTTGATGCGTTTCTCTTGCATTACTTAACCTCCTATAAAGCCATCTTAGGAATGTCTCTTAAGATTGGCTGCATAATAGCACAGTATATTCCTCAATGCAAGCGGAG
>CALLVJ010000235.1 GCA_938010625.1 uncultured Stomatobaculum sp.
TCTTCTCACGACTGTTTGCTCTTCACGCGCTCAATGCGAAGCGCATGGTTCTTTTCGCGGGCGAGCCGCAGGATTTTCTCCGCGTCCTCCTTGTCAAAGAAGAGCCGCTTTGTCTTGTCGCCGCGCCGAAAGTATAAGGCTGCAAGCGTCGGATGCCCCCTGTCCTCGAGGACCACGGTATCAATCTCATCCCAGGGATAGCACTCGTAATGCGTCGCGATGCGCATCTGATAGTACTGCTCAATTCCCTCTTCACTCACGACAACCTGCTTATCCATGAGGAGCGCTAAGAGATAAAGTGCACCAAAGAGCAGCGCAATGCGATAGCGCGTTATAATTCCTGCCATAAGCAGCAGAGCTGCAAAGCAATATCCTCCATATGTCACCCAGCGCTTTCTCGGGTGCAACTCCCGCGCTGGATAGACCGCGCCCTCCTCATTCTCCCATGGAAGCATGTGTTTTCCTTTCTCCTGCTCCGATTCTGTTCGGAGCCCGATCAACTCACCTGCCGACCTTCGGTGCCTTTCCCGCTGCGGACAGTCTCTCGAGATTCTTCATTGCAGCTTCATGCGCTTCTTCGGGTGCCCCTGCCGGCTTGTGCATAGTTGTCTTTCCAAAAATATTGGTATAGGAACCATCCGCCCAGAATATATTTCGACCGAGGAAGGCAGTGATTGCCGCATACACCGGATTCAAAAGATTTACGAATGCAAATGGGAAATAAGCGAACGGATGAATGCCGAGGACGCCCATCTGGTAAGCGCCGCAGCCTGTCCACGGGAACATGACTGCCCAGAGTGTGCCGCAGTCTTCAAGAGTTCTCGAGAGCATGTTGCGCGCAAGTCCCATCTCGTCGTACTTGTCGCTGTAAAGCGGCGCCGGAACACCGATGCCGAGGAACTGGTCGCACATCGTCGCATCGCAGAAGAGCGAGGTGAGCAGGGTTGCGAGCACCAGCTGACCGACCGAGTGCAGCTTATTCTTAAGACCGCCGAACAGCGCGTCGACGCAGCCGCAGCGCTCCAGCGCGCCGCCGTATGCAACTGCGAGGAGAATCAAGTTGATGGTCCACATCTGATGATCCATGCCGCCGCGGTTTAAAAGTTTGTCAGCGATCTCATTGCCGGTTTCCACTGTGATACCATAGTGCAGTGTATTAAAAATATCGCCAATGCTCGTCATGCCCTGGAAGATAGCTGCAAAGACCACACCGCAAAGCACTGAAATCGCAATGCCAACCAGACCCGGGAGCTTCATCACGCAGGCTGCAATGACCACGATAATCGGGATTAACAGCAAGGGGTTGATGTTGAACTTAGCCGCAAGAGCTGTCTGCAGACCTGCCGCGACCTGCGGGTCATAGCCCGCCGTGTTAATATTGATGCCGAGAATTGTGTAGAGAATTAGTGCGATCACAAAGGTCGGCGCAGTCGTGGAGACCATTGCCGTCACATGGTCAAATAGACCTGTACCGGAAACCGCTGCCGCGAGGTTGGTGGTGTCCGAGAGCGGCGAAAACTTATCGCCGAGGTACGCGCCGGAGATGATCATACCAGCGGTAATTGCCGGGTTAATGCCGAGACCCGCGCCAATACCGAGGAATGCAATGCCAATCGTTGCCGTCGCCGTCCAGGAGGAACCGCAGGCAAGGCCTACGATTGCGCACATGATACAGCCGACCGGCAAGAAGAGGTGCGGGGTCAGGAGATCCAGCCCGTAGTAAATGACAGCCGGAATGGTTCCCGACATAATGAAGGATGCCACCAGAATACCAACGGTGCAGAGAATCAAAATCGCTTCCATCGTCGCATTCAGGCGATCCAGCATGCCAGCGAGCATATCGGAAAAGCTGTGCCCGCAGAGACCGCCGATTATGCAGGCGACGCAGATGGATACGACCAGAGGCATATGTGCATCTGTATAGCCCGTCTTTCCGACAAACCCGAGTAACATAAGTCCCATCATGACAACGATGGGAATGAGTGCCTCAAAGAAGTTTGGCAGTCTTACTTTCTTGTTGCCTGTCTTTGTCTCTTCCATACTCTCCTCTTTTCTGTTGTGCCGCGCCAAAGGGCGCTGTGTCTTTATACTTCCAGTTCTCCGCTGATTGCCGCCTCAACTGCCTGAATCAGAGAGCCGTCTGTCAGAATACGCTCGCAATAGTTGATGTCCTCATAGAGCTCCCGATCCTCATCAAGGTAAGCACAGCCCTTCCGCACAAGGTCATATGCCGCCTGGGTACCGCGTCCAAGCCCCTTGTTGCCGCGCATGTCAATGCCCTGGCAGGCAACCATGAGCTCCATCGCGAGCACGCGGCGCACGTTCTTTCCGATCTCTGCCGCCTGGCGCGCTGCGATCGTGCCCATGCTGACATGATCTTCCTGGCCCGCTGAGCTCGGAATGCTGTCCACGCTCGCCGGATGTGCGAGCACTTTATTCTCCGACACGAGCGCTGCTGCCGAGTACTGTACAATCATGAAGCCGGAGCAGACACCGCCGTGCGGGGTCAGGAATGCCGGCAGTGCCGAGTAAGCCGGATTCACGAGGCGCTCAATGCGTCGCTCCGAGACATTGGCGAGCTCGGACTCTGCAATCTTCAAGAAGTCAAACGGCAGCGCCATCGGCTGGCCGTGGAAGTTGCCGCCGGAAATACCGGCTCTGTCCTCCTTAAAGATGAGTGGATTGTCAGTCACCGAGTTAATCTCAATGTCAACCTTGCTCTGCACATACTTCACGGCATCCTTCGAAGCGCCGTGAATCTGCGGGCTGCAACGGAGCGAATAAGCGTCCTGTACGCGAATCTCACCCTGTCTTGTCGTATTCTTCGAGTTTTCGAGCAGACGGCGCAAGTTCTTTGCGGTCTTTCCCTGCCCCTCGTGCGGCCGGATGGCGTGAACTCTGTCCTCAAGCGCATCCATCACGCCGTTCTGCGCCTCAAAGCAGAGCGCATCCGCGATGTCTGCAATCTTTAAAAGCTGCGTCGCATCATAGAGCGCGAGGGCGCCGACCGAAGTCATCGCCTGGGTGCCGTTGTTCAGCGCCAGGCCCTCCTTTGCGGAGAGCACCACAAGCGGAATTCCCGCTCTCTTCATTGCCTCTGCGCCGGAGAGCAGCTCACCCTCATAGTAGGCCTTTCCGAGCCCCAGCATGACCAGCACCATGTGCGAGAGCGGTGCGAGATCTCCAGAAGCGCCGAGTGAACCCTTCTCCGGGATGAACGGGGTCACGCCCTTGTTCAGCATCGCAACCATGGTCTCAAGCGTCTCAAGCCGGATGCCGGAATAGCCCTTCGAGAGATTGTTGACGCGGAGCAACAGGATGCCGCGCGCCACATCCTCCGGGAACGGATTGCCCGCACCGACTGCGTGGGTAATAATCAGATTTTTCTGCAGCTTATGGCACTCATCCGTGCTGATCACGACGTCGCTGAACTTTCCGAACCCCGTCGTGATACCATAGACAACCTTCTTCTCAGCGACCAAGTCATCGACGATTTTCCGGGATGCCAGAACTGCCTCCCGGCTCTCCGGCGAGAGTTCCACCGCTGCATGTTCCCGGCAAACTGCAACAATCTGCCCGACGGTCAGATCCTGTCCGGTAATCAGAATTTTCTCCATCCTCTGTGTCCTCCTGTCTCTTGAACTGCACAATTTCAGCTGTTTTTCATTGATAGACTACAGGATTCCCGTCAAAAAAACGTCTATTTGTATTTTTTAAGTGAGATATTTGTGGAGAAATTCCTGATATCCTCTGTTCATGCGCCCAAAACCATGAAATACCTTTACCTTGATTTCCGCGCAGCAGATTACCACACTCGCACACAGGAACAGGACAGCCACATAGAATGACTGACTGTTCTTCTGATCACTTCCCACTGACCTTTGCTTTCTCAAGCGCCGCTTCCGCTTCCCGAAGCAACTCCTCGGTCTCCGGGTTCTGAATTCGCTCTGCAATATAGCGCGCCTTTCTGAGATGCTCAATCGCCATCGCTGTCTGCTGTTGCCGGAGGGCAAGCAACGCGAGATAGCCCTCGGTCCGCTCAAGCCCCCAGCGGTAGCCATTCGCCGTGAGTAACCCAGCGGCCCGTGTCAGATACGCGCCACTCTCGGCATCACGCCCCAATAAAAAAAGCAGCTGACCAATGCCTGAGTAAATCTGTGCCATGCCATTGGTCTCGCCGGAGACGCCTCCAATGTCCGCCGCTTCCCGGTAGAGGCACAGCGCCTCCTCCAGCCTTTCCTGCAGCCGCGCGATGTCGCCGAGATAGGCAACACAGGCCGCGATGCTCGCGCGGTACTTGGGTGAATTGCCGCTCTGCGCCTTCTCCAGCGCCTCAAAGGCCGCGCGCGCTGTCCGAAGCTCCTCTGTCGCTTCCGCAAACTGCCGTCGCCGGAGCAGGCACCAGCCGTGAAGCCGCCGAAAGGCCGCGTGCATTTCGGCATTTCCCGCCGACTGCGCGAGCCCGAGCTGCACATAATGCTCCGCTTTCTCAAGATTTGAGGTCTGAATCCCATGAAAAATATGCTGCAAATAACAGGAAAACAACATATCCTCATCCGCACAGCGCCGTGCGCTCATCATGCACTGCTCAATCGCGGCAACACCGCTGTCATAATGTCCCGCCGCAATGTCATGCCGTCCCAGAATATATTGCATCTGCATTTTCATATGCCCGACTTCCGGCGAGCTGTCCTCTAAGCGTATCACATCCTTTGCGAGCTCCAGCATCTTTTCCGCCTCCGCGAGCGCGCCGAACTGCCCGCCGAGGTCAGTGATTTCCGAGTGCACGAGCGGGAAGTTTTCATTCAAAATCGTATAGAACTCCTGCAAATAGCGAATCTGGTAGCTGTATGCCTTGACCGGGCAAAGAGCGCGCATCCAGTGATGGGCAATGACCGGCAGCGCGGCATAACGCCCGCCCTGCGTCCGCTCATAGTACTCCGCGAGCATCCGGTGATACAGACGGGTGCGCCCTGCGCTCTGCTGCTCATACAGATACTCGCGAAATACACGGTGCACAAATTTATAGCAGACTTCAAATCCGACTGTGAGTTCCTGGATCAGCTGGTTAGCCACAAGGCTCTCGATATACCCGAGGAGCTCCAAGCGATTCATGTGCTGCAGGAGATATTCGAGCTCTTCCATAGTGATTTTTTCCGGAAAAATTGCCATGCAGGAGAGCACTTCTCGCTCGGCACTGCTTAGCCCAGCGAGGCGCGCGGCAATCAGGCGGTCAATCTTCGGCGTCTTTCTCAGAACAAAGCCCTTCTCCTGAATCAGTGCAATCATCTCCTGTAAAAAGAAGGCATTGCCCTCCGTCATCTCATAGAGCGCCGCAAGACGCTCTGTCTTATCCCGAAATTCCGGAAAAACGCGAAGCACAATGCGGTCCGCCTCCGCCCTCGAAAAGGGATTCAGCGCGAGAAAGCGAACGCGATCCTCCCGCACCAGCCGCTCCAGTTGCCGCACGACCTTCGCCTCTTCTCTGCCCTGATAAGTGCCAATCAGCTGCAGTTGCGAAGCGCTGAGACTCTGCAGCAGCTTTAAGAGCAGACGATAGCTCACCTCATCCATCCACTGCATTTCATCAATCGTAATGAGGACACGCTTTTTCCGGCATAAGGTCTGCAACAGTCCGAGAAGCCGCTGTTCCACCGCCTGATAGCGGAGATACCCGCTGTCCTCCTCTTCCACGCCGCCCGCAAGTTCGGCGAGCGTTGCCGCTGTCTCCTCCTCTGAAATACCGCTCAGTCTGCCCTCTGCAGCGAGCTGGCGCAGTTCTTCAAAAATATCGCTGAACGGACTCAGAAAAAACTCGGCGCCCTGACGGTAACAAATTGCGTGGAGCGCGAGCATCCCATTTCCCTCGGCAAGTTTCCGACATGCCTTCAAAAAGCCGGTCTTACCGCAGCCCTCCTCGCCCTCAACCAGAGCGACGCTCTTTGCCTTTCCCTTCTCCGCCTGCAAAAAGGCACTGACTTCGAGCAGTTCTTTCTCGCGGCCAATGTAGCCGGGGCCACCGCCTTTCTCTTCGATCTGCGGAAGCTGTTCTTTCATCATGAAAATCTGCTGAAACAGCTGCTTCGCCTCGCGGGACGGCGCCGCTTCCAATTCCTCGCGAAACAGTTTTTCCATATCGCGGTACAGGCGGAGTGCCATGTGATGCTGACCGCAGGCCGCATAGCGCTGCATGAGTTCCAGATACAGCGCCTCATTGAACGGATCTTCGACGAGCAGCATTTTTGCTGCTCGCTGCATTCCGGCGACATCCTCTTTCTGCCAGGCTGTCTCATACTGCTGCCTCGCAACAGCGCTGTCCTCCCGCTGCCGCTCAGCGCGCACTTCCTCTGCCCACTCCTCAAACTCATAACAGTTCTTCACAAAAAAGTGCTCCAGAAAAGACGCGTCACAGCGCGAGAGGTCTGTCGAAAGCTGCACGCCCTCCGAGAGTGCAAGTTCTGAATTTCCCTTGCTCATCAGCACCTCACTGCCGAGCTGCCTACGCACCTGGTATACCGCATCTCGCAGTTTCTTTCTGCCGACGCTCTCCTCTTCATCTCCCCAGAGCAGATGAATCAACTCTTCGCGGCTCGCGCGCTGCCGGTAGGCAAGGTAATAAAAAAAGGCCTCCGCCTTGCGGTATGGAAAACTCACGCGAGTTCCGTTTTTTCGTATTTCTGGATTGCCCAGAAACTGAATCTCGATTGTCTCCAACTCACCTGCCTCCTTTTCCGATACTATTCCCATTATAGGAGAGGATAGGCCGCAAAGTCCAGCAACACCGTCATTTTTTCTACTTTTGTTCATTTGAAATTAGACGCTTTTTTGACTCTGCTCCTCTATACTGGTCACAAATGGCGAAATGATTCTGGCAATGTTGACACGATCTGCAGAAAGGAAGGTGCCCCAATGACCAATCAGGAAATCGGCGCTTGCATGACCATTAAGCTTGACGCTGTGCTTCCCGAATATCCCAAATTTGACCCCAAGCTCCGCCGAGCGCCGAAGCGGGATCTTGAGCTCTCCGAGCATGAGATGAAGCTCGCGCTGAAAAATGCTCTCCGCTATGTCCCAGAGGAATTGCACGCTGCGCTCGCGGATGAATTTATGGAAGAACTCCTGACCCGCGGTCGCATTTACGGCTACCGCTTCATGCCAAAGGAGCCCTTACACGGCAAACCGATTGGCGAATACCGCGGTAACTGCCTGCAGGGCAAGGCGTTCCAGGTCATGATTGACAATAACTTAAGCCC
>CALLVJ010000236.1 GCA_938010625.1 uncultured Stomatobaculum sp.
CAAATTTTCTCGCGGCGCTTCGGAACCTGGGGCACAGCACGGCCATCATTGGCAAGGTCGGCGTGGATGCGTTCGGCGTCATGCTGCTCGGCACACTGGAGCGCTGCGGCATTGATGTGAGCGGCCTCGTGCAGGATGAGAGCTGCTTTACGACGCTCGCCTTTGTGTCATTCAACCGCGAGGGTGCCCGCGCGTTCAGCTTTGCGAGAAAGCCGGGCGCCGACACGCAGCTTCGCTTCGAGGAGATCAAGCTCTCGCTGATTGACCAGGCAAAGGCCTTTCACTTTGGCACGCTCTCGCTGACCGATGAGCCGGTGCGCTCGGCGACCCGCGCGGCGGTCGCCTATGCGAAGGCAAAGGGCAAGCTCATCACCTGTGATCCGAATCTCCGCCTGCCGCTCTGGGGAGAGGTGGAGGACGCAAGGCGGGAGATGCTCTGGGCGGTCTCACATGCGGATGTCGTGAAAATCAGCGACGAGGAGGTGGACTTCCTCTGGAGCTGCACGCCGGAAGAAGGTGCAGAAAAGCTCCTCAATGTCTACGGTGTGAAGCTCGCGATGGTAACGCTCGGCCCAAAGGGCAGTTACTTAAAGAACCGGAGCGGCGCCTTTTCCTACTGTGCAGGGCCGCAGGTCTCGCCGATCGACACGACCGGCGCGGGCGATATCTTCGGCGGCACGGCGCTCGCCTGCATCCTAGAGAGCGGCAGGGATGCGGCAGAACTCAGCGCGGAGGAGTTAAAGAATATCGGTACCTTTGCATCGACGGCAGCGAGCCTCTCGACCGAGCGCTCCGGCGGCATTGCGAGCATTCCGAGCCGGGAGGACATTACGGCGCGCGTCGCAAAGCTCACGAGCGATTAATCCTTAAACCTACTTGACTTATATGTTAAAAAGCTTTAGGATAGAGTGCAGAGATAAACAGACGAAAGGGAGGCATTCTCATGTCGAAGATTTATACTTCTGCAGATCAGTTGATTGGCGGCACACCGCTTCTTGAGCTCTCGCACATTGAGGCAGCGGAGGGACTTCGGGCGCGTATCCTCGCAAAGCTCGAATATTTTAATCCGGCGGGTTCCGTCAAGGATAGAATTGCCCGCGGCATGTTGGACGATGCAGAGCGACGCGGTGTTTTGAAGAAGGGCTCTGTGATCATTGAGCCGACTTCCGGCAATACCGGCATTGGCCTCGCTTCGGTTGCGGCGGCGAGAGGCTACCGCATCATCATTGTGATGCCGGACACAATGAGTGTGGAGCGCCGGAATCTGATGAAGGCCTATGGCGCAGAGCTCGTCCTGACTGAGGGCGCAAAGGGCATGAAGGGCGCCATGGCAAAGGCAGACGAACTCGCCAGGGAGATCCCGAACAGCTTTATTCCGGGACAGTTTGTGAATCCGGCGAATCCGGCAACCCACGAGAAGACCACGGGCCCCGAGATCTGGGAAGACACGGACGGCAAAGTCGATTACTTTGTCTCCGGTGTAGGCACGGGCGGCACGCTGACGGGCGTGGGGCGCTATCTCCGCAGCAGAAATCCGGCTGTCAAGCTGGTTGCCGTGGAGCCGGACGCCTCGCCGGTGCTCTCGGGCGGACAGCCGGGTCCGCACAAAATCCAGGGCCTCGGCGCAGGCTTTGTGCCGGAGACGCTGGACACGAAGCTCTATGACGAGGTCATTCAGGTCTCGAATGAGGACGCCTTCCGCGAAGGGCGCGAGCTGGGAAGAGCCGAGGGCATTCTGACTGGCATTTCTTCGGGCGCTGCGCTCTATGCGGCCATTCAGCTTGCAAAGCGGAAGGAAGCAGAGGGCAAGACGATTGTGGTACTGCTGCCGGATTCGGGAGACCGCTACCTCAGTTCGCCGCTGTTCCAGGATTGAAGATAAAAAATAAACAGAAAAGATAAACAGACAGGATTGCTGCACGATGATGTGTGGCAATCCTGTTTTTTGTGATAGGAAAACTGTGCCACCGTTTGGAGAAATCTTATTTTCAGAGGAGATCTTTATGGAAAAATCAATATTATTTAAGAAACTGGAAATGAATTCAAGATAATACTTACGAAATATTGAATTTCTCATGGGGGGGGGGTAGAATAAAAAAAGAGTGGACAGGGAGGAGAACAGTAAAAAAGCAGCGGGATTTTCGTAAATGATGAGACAGAGAAGGGACTGTGCGAG
>CALLVJ010000237.1 GCA_938010625.1 uncultured Stomatobaculum sp.
CGGCGGCAGCGGATAGGGGGTGGCGGTGCGCACAGCGCGGGAGATGATGGCGCAGGATGACGGGCATATTCTCCTCGATGTGCGCACCAAGGAGGAGTACGACGCAGGGCACATTCCGGGCGCGGTACTGCTTTCGAATGAGGATATTCAGGGCACGAGACCGGAGATTCTGAAAGATCTGGATCAGCCAATTTTAATCTACTGCCGCAGCGGACATCGGGCGGGACTTGCGGCGGAGAAGTTATCCAAGCTCGGCTACCGGAAGGTCTACAACTTTGGCGGTGTGATGACCTGGAAAGGAGAGCTGGTCAAATGACGATTTATCTTGCGGGCGGCTGTTTCTGGGGCTTACAGAAGTATTTTGACCAGTTTCAAGGCGTGACCGGCACCGAAGTTGGCTATGCAAACGGGCCAGACCGCGCGCCGTCCTACCGGGATGTTTGTGCGAGCAGCGGTCACGCCGAGACCGTGAAGGTTGACTACGACTCGGCTCGCATCTCCCTCGAAGAGATTCTGGAAAAGTACTTTCTTGTGATTGATCCGCTCTCGGTGAACCGCCAGGGCAATGATCGAGGGATTCAGTACCGGACGGGCATTTATTACACCGACGACGCGCAGCTGCCGGAGATTCAGAAAATCTATGCGGCAGAGGCGCAGAAGTTTGGCATTCCACTCGCAGTTGAGGTGGAGCGGCTTCGGAACTTTTACAGTGCAGAGGAATATCACCAGGAGTATCTCGATAAAAATCCAGACGGTTACTGCCACATTCCGGCACAGATGTTTCATCTCGAGGATCAGGAGCACACGCTGCGAGACAAAATTGGCGATCTCGCCTATGAAGTCACACAGCATGCCGCGACTGAGCGGCCATTTACCGGCAAGTACGACGACTTCTTTGGAAAAGGACTCTATGTCGATGTGGTGAGCGGTGAGCCACTTTTTACTTCGGAAGATAAGTTCAACTCCGGCTGCGGCTGGCCCGCATTCACGAAACCGGTCGACAAGGCCGCGATGAAGGAAAGCGCGGATTGCTCGCACGGTATGATTCGCACCGAAGTGCGCTCAGCAAGAGCCAATTCACACCTCGGCCATGTCTTCAACGACGGCCCGCGCGACCGCGGCGGTCTCCGCTACTGCATCAATTCGGCGGCACTCCGCTTCATTCCCTACGAGCAGCTCGAGGCAGAGGGATACGGGGACTATAAGAAGTTGTTCCGGCAGTGAGAAATGAGTGAAGTTTGGCGAAAGAAGGCAGTGCGTGAGTACCGGATTCCGTTTGAGATCGGTGCCGAAGTGCCAAAAGGGTGTAAAAAGAGTTGGAGGAAAGAACTATTTTGATTTTACAGCATGGCAGACCACTCAATAAAGAGGGGCGGACAGTGCGCGAACTCGCGGTCTATGATCTCTTGGACAGTCTGCATATTTCCTATGAGCGGGTGGATCACGATCCCGCCGAAAATATGGAGCTCTGTGCCGTGATCGGCGAGACGCTTGGCTGTGACATCTGCAAGAACCTGTTTCTCTGCAACCGGCAGCAGACCGTCTTTTATCTTTTGATGATGCCGGGTAATAAGCCTTTTAAGACGAAGGAGCTCTCGGCGCAGATCGGGTCCTCGCGGCTCAGTTTTGCGCCGGAGGAGAAAATGGAGGCATATCTCGGTCTCTGCCCGGGCTCAGTCAGTGTGCTGGGACTTATGAATGACAAGGGAAACAGGGTGCAGCTGCTCATAGATCAGGCTCTTTTGGAAGATGCTTTCATTGGCTGCCATCCCTGTATCAATACTTCGTCGCTCAAATTGCGGCGGGAGGATATCTTGGAAACATTTTTGCAGGCGGTTGAACATGACTATATTTCGGTCGTCCTGCAGGGCATATAAAAACAAAAGAAGCACATCACAGGGACAAAACC
>CALLVJ010000238.1 GCA_938010625.1 uncultured Stomatobaculum sp.
TCTCTCCTGCCGGTCAGCAGAAACAGCGCATGGGCATGGCGATAACGCAACATATGCTGCCCCTCGCGGAACTCCGCTGCCCGATTCTGCACGGCAAGACCGCGGCGCTCTGCAGCGCCTGCCTTCAAAGAAATCGGCACCAGCTGCTCCGTCTCACCGCTCCGGAAAAGAAGCGCGCCGAGATTCTTGCCCTCGTGCAGCGCAGTCCGGTCAATGTCAAAGCGATAACCGTACGGCGCACCGTGCAGCTTTTCCGGGGCAATATGCCGCTGCGACAGCAGCAAAAACGCAGCCCGCGACTCAACTGAAATCGGCAGTAGCAACGCATCCCGGCTCTCCAGAAAAACCCTGCCACTCCGCGCCGCCTTCGGCAGCTTTGTGGCCTCTGCTGTCACGCGAAAACTGTCGCCCTGTCTCGCGCCGAGCGCCTCCAAAAAGGCGTCCATGCCGCGCGCAGCATCACCGCTCTTTGCAAAGGCGCGGTAGAGCGCACTCCGCACCGGATCCTGTAGAAAGGGCGCGCGCCAGAATTCCCGGTACGCAAAAATGCGAAGCGCCGCCTCGCGGTCTGTCTTCGCAACTTTTGCAAAATCCTCTGCGGTTTTCAGGCGCTCCAAGAGTTCCGAACCCTGTTGATCGGTCACCGTGAAGCAATATGGTATTGTCTTCTCACCGCCATCTGTCACCAGCAAAAACTGACCGGTGAGTTCATCTCCCACTTCCAAGTAGCGCGCGTCCGCCGTGAACCGGATCCGGTTCCTGACGCCGCCAAAACTCTCTGTCAGCACCCGAACGCGAATATCATCCGAGTACGCAAGTCCCTTCAGCTGTATTCCATTGCCGCTGTCCACATGAAACTCTGCGCTGAGCATCTCCCCGCGCCGCACAGAGAGACGTAAGTTCTCCGGACGCACGGAAAGCACAGGCACTTCTGAGTTCAGTACACCCCGTGCAAGTCGGTTGATTCTCTCTCTCATCGCCTTCCTCTGTGCCTCCATTTATCGCAAGATATTTTAGCACACTTCCCCTTGCTTGCAAAGCTTGGTATACTTGCGAGGATCGGAGGTGACACATGCTGCCCGAACCCATGACACTCTATAAACTCATGATACTCTATCTGTTAAAACAAGTGAATGTGGCGCTGAGCGAAAATATGATCTCAGAGTTCTTTCTCTCTCGCGAGTACACCAACTACTTCACGCTAAAGCAGGCGCTCTCGGAGCTCAGCGAAGCGGGTCTGATTCAGCTGCACCGCGCACAGAATGCGAGCCGCTATTCCGTCACCCATGAGGGCGTTCAGGCGCTCTCCTTCTTTGGGAAGCGCCTCTCACCGGAAATTCTCTCTGATATAGATCGCTTTCTCAAGGAAAAGCGCTTTCAGATAAGGAATGAACTCAGCATACATGCCGACTATTATCCAACAGCCCAGGCTGATTACCGCGTGCGCTGCGAGGTGACAGAGGGCAAAAGTTCCCTCTTCTCTCTCGAGCTCACCGCGCCGGAAGAAGCGCAGGCCATCGAAATGTGTCGCCGCTTCTCTCTTTGTTCTGCCAAAATTTACCGTCTGCTCCTCCAAGAATTACTGCGGGGGGATTGATTTCTCCCCTGCCAGTTCTGCGACGAGACGCAGCAGGTCCTCTCTTCCCTGTTTTGTAACCGAGGAGAAGGGGATGAGCGGCGTCTCTTTTGGTGCGCCCAGGGTCTCACGGAGCAGCATTTTCTGCTTTTCGAGCTGGCTCCGCTTTAGCTTATCTGCTTTGGTGCCGACCAGCACGGCGGGCAGGCCCTGGTCTATGATCCAGTTGTACATCAGAACATCATTTTCTGAGGGCGCATGGCGGAGATCCAGGAGCAGAAAGACTGCGCGCAGCTGCTTGTCCTCGTGCAGGTAGCGCTCAATCATCCTGCCCCAGCTCGCCTTGACCGCCTCGCTCGCGCTCGCATAGCCGTAGCCCGGCAAATCCACAAAGTAGACTGCGCCGTTCACGCGGTAAAAGTTGATGGTCTGAGTCTTGCCGGGCTGCGCTGAGGTTCGCGCAAGCGCCTTGCGGTTCACAAGCGCATTCAGAAGGCTCGACTTCCCCACATTTGACTTGCCTGCGAAGGCAAACTCAGGGAGCGCGCTCTCCGGGAGCGCGCTCGTCACGCCGAGCACAAATTGCAGCACAGCGTCCTTAATCTGGCTCTCGCCGTTGGTTCCGATCAGCGGGCGGTATACGGCAGGCGGCATTTCAATTCCCTTCTTCTTCACCCTCTCTTTCTTCTCGCCCGGCCGCTTTTTCCCAAAGGCACCTGCCACTGAGAGGCGTACTGTTGTCGCTTTCTTCTCCATCTGTCTCTTCTCTCCGTCCTGTCAGCGCAAGCGCCGCAAGTTCCTGAAACTCTCTGACATAGTGCAGGCTGAGCCCCGCCGTCACATCCTTCGGCAGCCCCTCAACCTCTGCGCGGTTTTCTGCGGGCAGGGCAAGCGCCGTGAAGCGCTCCCGTCTCGCCGCGAGCAATTTTTCCTTCAAACCGCCGACCGGCAGAATGTGACCGCGCAGTGTAATTTCCCCGGTCACTGCGAGCTCTGCCCGCACTGTCTCATGCAGGCAGGCTGAGAGGAGTGCAAGCGCCATCGCTGCGCCGGCGCTCGGCCCATCCTTCGGAATCGCACCTGCCGGAATGTGCAGATGGAAATCGTGTTCGCGAAAATAGCTGACGGGGATGCCGCGCGTCACTGCCGCCAGTCTTGCTACCACAAGCGCCAGCTCTGCGGACTCCCGCATCACAGCGCCCATCTGTCCTGTTGGCCGGAAGAGCCCTCTCCCGGCATTGACCTCCACCTCAATGGAGAGCGCCACGCCGCCCACCGCCGTATACGCGAGTCCATAGGCCAGCCCGACCTCATCCCGCCGGTGATGTCTCTCCTCCGGGAAGCGCAGCTTGCCGAGATACTCTGTCAGATTTCCCGCCGTGATGTCAAAGCGCTCCCGCCGCTCTAAGAGCAGTTGTCTCGCGCATTTTTCCGAGAGCGCGCGAAGTTCCCGCTCTGCGCCGCGCACGCCTGCCTCGCGCGTATAGCAGCGGATCAGCTTCCGGATGGCTCCGTCGGTCAGCGTAAACTGCGCTGTCGTGAGACCTGCATTCCGGCGCGCCCGCGGCAGGAGATAACGCCGCGCAATGTGAAATTTCTCTGTCTCCGTATAGCTGCTTACATAAATCAAATTCATGCGATCCATGAGCGGCGCCGGAATCCCCTCGATTGTATTCGCCGTCGCTAGAAAAAAGACCTGAGAGAGATCCATCGGCACTTCGACATAGTGATCGCGATAGGCCTGGTTCTGTGAGCTGTCGAGCACCTCCAAGAGAGCTGCAATCGCAGCCTGCCCGCGGTAGTCCTTTGACAGCTTGTCAATTTCATCCAGCAGAATCAGCGGGTTCTTGCTGCCGGCGCGCCGGAGGGCATCCGCGACCCGACCCGGCATTGCGCCGACATAGGTTCTGCGGTGACCGCGCAGCTCGGCCTCATCCTGAATGCCGCCGAGGCTGATTCTCACATAGCGACGTCCAAGCGCCTTCGCGATACTCGCCGCAATCGAAGTCTTACCTGTACCGGGCGGTCCCACAAGGCAAAGCACGTCCTGCGCTGCCTCAGGATTCAGTTTTCGCACGGCAAGACAATTCAAAATCTTCTCCTTGACGCTCTGGAGCCCATAGTGACCCCGCTCCAGAATACGTTTTGCCATAGCGAGATCCACCGTATCCTCTGTGGTCTGGTCAAAGGGCAGTGCCAGCACCGTGTCGAGATAGCTCTGCTGCAAGGCAAATTCCTGTGTTCCCTGTGGCAGATGCTGGAGGCGCAACGTCTCACGGCGCAGCGTCTGCTTCACCTCATCCCCAGCTGTCAGCGCGTCAACTTTTTCCGCATAGGCCTTCACATCGCCCGCAACACTGCCATCCTCGCCAAGTTCCTCCTCAATGATGCGGAGCTGCTCCCGCAGCATGAACTCGCGCTGACTCTGGTCAAGGCGCACCCGCAGTTTTTTCTCATACTCCCGGCGCATCCGCACGACATCAATTTCCCGCGTGAGCTCGCCGGTCAGCACTTCGTAAAACTCCTCCCCGGTATTGCATTCCAACAGCCGCTGTCCTGTGCCCCAGGCCCAGGGAAGCTGCGAGGAACTGTCCCGCAGAAGCTGCATGAGCCCGGTCTGCGAAATGAGCCGCGGCAGATACTTCTCCGCAAAAGTCTTATCCTCCCGCGCGTAGAGCTGCAAGTAACCCTTCAGCGCGCGGAGCATGGCCTCCTTTTCTGTGCTGTCCTTCTCAATGTCGCGGAGCGGCGCATTGAACACCTCAGCCTCGTAGGCATCGCCCTCCAGAACCAGCTGCTCCACACTGCAGCGCCGTATGCCAAATAACATGGCGCGCCGCGTGTTCCGCGACGTCCGCGTGAGGGAGCGTATCTGGCACAGCGTGCCATAGCGGTAAATGCCATTCTCGCCCGGGTCAAGCTCCTCCGGATCCTTTTGCGCCACTAGAAAGATCCGGCCATCCCGCACCATGGCCTCCTCAACAGCAGCGACAGTCCGGCTGCGGCTCAGGTCAAAACGAGCCACACCGCCCGGCAGGACAACCTGCGCGCGCATCGCAACCACAGGATATCTTCTTCTCGTCCTCATGACCTCCTCCAATCTCAGTGCCGCAAATGACTCAAAAGGCGGGCATATGCCCGCCTTCCTGTCACAAGTCTCGTGTTGACACACTATTCAATTTCTCTGATGCTGCCGCCTGTCAGGCAATTTCATCCGGTCTGGACGGCTTCTGTCGATCCCGCTGAATGCTCGCCTCGCGGTGCACAATCTTCGGCCCGGCCTCATGCCGCACCATCTCTTCTGTGACCGTGCAAATACCGACAGACTCATCGGAGGGCACTTCGTACATCAGATCCATCATCACATCTTCGACAATTGCGCGGAGGCCGCGCGCGCCTGTTTTTCTCTCGATCGCGAGGTGCGCAATTTCGCGCACGGCGCCAGGCGTGAATTCGAGCTTCACATTGTCGAGTTCAAAGAGCTTCTGGTACTGCTTGGTCAGAGCATTCTTCGGCACAGTCAAGATCCGCACCAACGTCTCCTCATCGAGCAGATCCAGTGCAACCGTAATCGGCACGCGGCCAATGAACTCCGGGATCAGACCAAATTTAACCAGATCCTGTGGCATCACCTGGTGAAAGAGTTCATCCACCTCCCGCGTACTCTTCGCGACCACCTGGGAATTGAACCCCATGCCGCCGCTGCCGAGACGGGAATCGACAATCTTCTCAAGACCATCAAACGCGCCGCCGCAGATAAACAGGATATTTGTCGTATCAATCTGGATGAGCTCCTGGTGCGGGTGTTTCCGACCGCCCTGCGGCGGCACCGAGGCGACTGTGCCCTCGAGAATCTTTAGGAGCGCCTGCTGCACGCCCTCGCCGGAGACATCTCTCGTGATAGATACATTTTCACTCTTTTTGGTGATTTTGTCAATTTCATCAATGTAAACAATGCCATATTCGGCGCGTTTCACATCATCTCCCGCCGCCTGAATCAGTTTCAGCAGGATATTTTCAACATCTTCGCCGACATAGCCCGCCTCTGTGAGCGTCGTCGCATCTGCAATTGCGAACGGCACATTCAGAATTTTGGCCAGCGTCTGCGCAAGATAGGTTTTGCCTGAACCCGTCGGACCGAGCATTAAAATATTGCTCTTCTGAATCTCGACCTCAGAGTCCGCGTTGGACATGATGCGCTTGTAGTGGTTGTAGACGGCAACTGACAGCACCTTCTTGGCCGTTTCCTGGCCAATCACATACTCATCGAGAAAGCTCTTGATTTCCTTCGGCCGCAGGAGATTAATACCTTTTAAGCCTCTCGCCTCCGCATCATCCTCTGGAAACTCTTCCTGCAGGATCTCATTGCAGAGTGCAATACACTCGTCACAAATATAAACGCCGTTCGGTCCTGACAGGAGCTTTCTCACATGGTCTTCCGTCTTGCCACAGAAAGAGCAGCGCACATGTTCCCCATTTTTATTGGGCATGCTTCTCCTTTTCTCCTTTTACTCAGTGATGCGCAATGACTTCATCGATAATGCCATATTCCCTGGCCTCCGCCGCTGTCATATAGTTGTCGCGCTCGGTGTCGCGCGCAATCACCTCAAGATCCCTGCCGGTATTTGCCGCGAGAATCTCATTTAACTTATTGCGTGTCTTTAATATCTGCTCCGCGACAATGCGGATCTCTGTCTCCTGCCCCTGGGCGCCGCCGGAGGGCTGGTGAATCATAATCTCCGCATTCGGAAGCGCATAGCGCTTGCCTTTCGTGCCGCCCGAGAGCAAAAAGGCGCCCATGCTCGCCGCCATACCAATGCAAATGGTCGAGACATCGCACTTCACATACTGCATTGTGTCGTAAATGGCCATGCCTGCCGTCACACTGCCGCCCGGACTGTTGATGTAGAGGTTGATGTCCTTGTCTGGATCCTCGGACTCAAGGAACAGCAGCTGCGCGACCACGAGACCGGCGCTCACATCATTGACCTCCTCATCGAGGAAGATAATTCTGTCCTTTAAGAGGCGGGAAAAGATATCATAACTCCGCTCGCCCCGGCTGGACTCTTCCACCACGTATGGCACTAAACTCATCTGATTTCTCCTGACTTTCACTGAAGTTTTGCCTCCGCGACGAGGAAATCCACCGCCTCCTGGATCTTCAAATCCATCGCAAGCTCTTCTCTCTGCTCCGTGCTGACATACTCTTTCATCTTCTCCGGTGCAATCTTGTAAGCCTCAGCCATCTTTGCAATCTCAGCGTCAATCGCCTTCTCGCTGACTGTGATGTTCTCAGCCTTCACAACCTCTTCCAGCACCAGTCTGGTCTTTAAGTTTTTCTCGGCCTGCGGGCGGAACTGCTCTTTCAACTTTTCCACTGTCATTCCGGTGTACTGCAGATACTGCTCGAGCGGCAGCCCCTGGGACTTCATGCGGCGCGCATAATCATCGAGCATCTGCTCACACTGCATCTCGACCATTGGCGCCGGGAGCGTAAGCTCTGCATTCTCGACAACTTTCTCAACTACATTGTTCTCATTCTGTCCCGCTGCGCTCTTTGCCTTTGCCTCTTCGAGCTGCTTCTTCAAGTCATCCTTGTACTCTGCAAGCGTATCAAACTGAGAGATTTCGCTCGCAAACTCATCATTCAGCTCCGGCAGATCTTTTCTCTGAATCTCAAGCAGCTTGCAGGCGAATACAGCTTCCTTGCCCGCGAGCTCCTTTGCGTGATACTCGGCCGGGAAGGTCACCTTGACATCGAAACTGTCACCGGTCTTGTGACCGACAACCTGCTCCTCGAAGCCGTCGATGAAGCTGCCGCTGCCGAGCACGAGCGGATAATTCTCGCCCTTGCCGCCGTCGAAGTGCACACCGTCAATGCTGCCGTCAAAGTCAATCTTGACGCTGTCGCCTTTCTCCGCCGCGCGATCATCGACCGTCACGAGGCGGGCATTCTTTTCGCGCTCCTTCTCCAGCGCCTCGTTCATATCCTCCTCGGTCACAGCAGCATCTGCTTTCTTGACCTCGACGCCCTTGTACTGACCGAGCTTGACCTCCGGCTTGGTCGCAACCGTCGCTGTGTAGACGAGATCCTTGCCTGTGCCGATTTCAGTCACATTGATCTCCGGGCGGGACACAATCGTGAGACCACTCTCCTTTGCCGCCTCCGGATAGCTTTCGTTGATGCAGTGATTCACAGCGCCTTCAAAGAACACGCCCTGACCATAGAACTTCTCAATGACCGCCTGCAGGACATGACCCTTGCGGAAGCCTTGCACCTGATACTTGCCCTTCTCGCGGTTATATGTCGCAGCGACTGCCTTCTGGAACTCCGCCTGCGGCACAGTCACCGTAATCACTGCCATATTCTTTTCTTTCTGCTCTACCTTAAACTCCATCTGGACGTCCTCCTGGATTACCTGTTCTCTGAATTAGCATATTACTTGCAAAAGAGACATACTCAGTAAAACAGTATAGCACAGAGGCCGCCTTGTCACAATGCTTTTCCGGCGTCGCGGGAGAGCATCTTCTCCGCGAGATAAAAGGCGCGCGCCGTGCGCTTCGCGTTGTCGTCAAAATGCCCGCCCGGATTCCACTCGAGCACGAGGCTGCCCGGCTGCATGCGTTCGGCAAGCTGCCTGTGATACTGGCGCATCAGGTTGCCGCAACTCGCCATCATCTCATTCCGGGTTTTCTCTTCCCTGTCGCCGAGACTTAAGGAGAGCACCCTGACGCGCGGCGTTCTGCCCTTCTGGTATTTCATGAAACCCTGGAACCAGAGTGAGGGCGAGGCCGCCGCGACCGCCGCAAAGACATCCGTTCGATAAGATGCCCAGAGCGAGAAAAAACCGGCGAGTGAGTAGCCGCCGAGAATCACCGGACAGCCTGCAGGAAGACCGTAGCGCGCGCAAAGCGCTGGAATCAGCGCGAGGAGCTTTTTAAGGAAAGCAGGAGCCCCCTCCCCAAACAGACTGCTGCCCGAGGGCTGCGGCGCCTCCCAAGGCGAGAGTTCGTTCATCCAGTCATTGACCCGCACTGCAACCAGCAGACTCCTCCCTGCGAGTTTTTCTTTCTCCTCAAAGGCCTTGAGCGCCTGTGCCTCTTCCTCAATGCCTGCGAGATCATGCTCATCAGCGGGTTGCAGGAGCAGATAGGAGGCTTCCGCACTGCCGCAGGCAAAGCACTCTGCGCCGGACAGTGAAAACTCTTCCCGTATGTCTGCCATCGTCTGTCACGCCTCTCCGGCTTCCCGGAGAATGCGCGCTCCCGCCTGGCAGGCATCGCAGATGCAGTACTGCTCGCCCTTTGTCTTTGCGGCTTCTGCCGCTGCCCTGGTTGCCGCAGCGCCTTCCTTGCCAAAGACCGCTTCGCCCGCCGGGGAACCCGCGAAAGCAATCAAGCCGTCAATATCGGTCACATCTTCCCTGAGTTCTTTCACCAGCGCTTCGCTCGCCGCCGCCTCGTCCGCAGTGCCAATCGCCTCTAAATAGCGCTTGCCCGCCTGCACAGCCTCGGCACAGGCACTCGGCGCCGCAATTAACTGTTCAACATCTTCCCTTACAATCTGCTTTGCCATGGCTCTTTCCTTTCTCAACCGAACCTGATTGTCCGAACTATCGTTCTAAGCATATTGTACCTGTAAGCATATAAAAATACAAGCTGCGCATGGTGCCCCATCCGCCTGATCTGCGCCCGGTTTTGCGCCTTTTGCCTCTGTCATGACGCAGCCCTTGCTGCCGCAGTCAAAACCGCTCACAATACAGTCTTTCCAGATACTCTGCCCTGCAACGCGCATGCTGTCCGCTTTCTTCTGTCAGCCCACAGAGCACAATGTACCGCAACACGAACGCAGAGCAGGTAGCCCTTGCCCGTTCCGGCACTCTGCAAGCGCAACACACAGAGAAGAAGCGCCGGAAGTAAACTCTCTCTGGAAAAAAACGACGCAACCCTGTAAGCTGGAAGGAACGGAAAAGAACCAGCGTTCCTGTCATCCGATGCCGGGACACTGCGGGAAAGGATTGCATTCTATGGAACACATCGAAATTGAACGGAAGTTTTTGCCGACCGCATTGCCGGACGGGCTTGAGCACTATCCGCACAAGGAATTTCTGCAGGGCTATCTCTCGACCGCCCCGACGGTGCGCGTGCGTCGCGAGGGCGAGGACTTTTTCTTGACCTACAAGGGCAGCGGTCTCCTGAAACGGGAGGAATATAATCTCCCGCTCACGGCGGAGAGCTTTGCCCACCTCCTCGAAAAGTGCGACGGCCTCCGCATTCGGAAAACCCGCTACTTGATCCCGCTGCCGGGAACTGCTTACACCGCCGAGTTTGACCGCTTTCAGGCAGAGCTCGCAGGACTTTTACTCGTCGAGGTCGAATTCCCGGAGGAAGCGAGTGCGCGCGCGTTCACGCCGCCCGCCTGGTTCGGCAGAGAGGTGACCGGCGATCCGCGCTATCAGAATTCGTCGCTCAGCCGCTTCGGGCTCCCCAAAGAGGAGAAAATATGACACAGAAACGAAAACGGGAGCTGCTTCTCATCGCTGCCCTCTGCCTCGCAGCGTTACTCTTACTTCTTTGGCAGCGGCTCGGAAGCAGCAGGCACGGCCTGCGCGTCCTTGTCTCGCAAAACGGCACTGTGGTCGGCGACTATCCGCTCTCCAAAAACCGCGAGGACGTATTCCAGACCTCGGACGGCGGCACAAATACCCTCGTGATTCATGACGGCGAGGCCTGGATCAGCGAGGCCAACTGCCCGGACAAGATCTGCGTGCACACC
>CALLVJ010000239.1 GCA_938010625.1 uncultured Stomatobaculum sp.
CATCGCGCGGCGCACGAGATCCGAACGCCCCCAGGTATAGCCGGCGAGATCCCGCACAATCTGCATGACCTGCTCCTGGTAGACCATACAGCCATAGGTGGGTTTCAGAATCTGCTCGAGCTGCGGGCACTCATAGACAACATTTTCCGGATGATTCTTGCCCTCCAGATAGCGCGGAATAAAGTCCATGGGACCCGGCCGATAGAGCGAGATGCCGGCGATGATGTCCTCGAGCGTCGTGGGTTTTAATTCCTTCATGAAGCTCTTCATCCCCGCGCTCTCGAGCTGGAAAATGCCCTCCGTGTTGCCGCTGCCAATCAGCGCCATGACAGCGGGGTCGTTGAAATCAATGGCAAGCATATCAATCGAATGCCCGCTCTTCTTCCCCGCCTCTGCCGCCGCATTTTGAATCACCGTCAGCGTCCGAAGCCCTAAAAAGTCCATCTTCAAGAGCCCCAGTTCCTCTAAGGTATTCATGCCGAACTGAGTCGTAATCGAACCGTCTGCCCCCCGCGCGAGCGGCACATATTCATCCGCAGCTTTTTTTGAAATGACCACGCCCGCCGCGTGAATCGAAGCGTGGCGCGGCAGACCCTCGAGCCGCCTTGACATATCAATCAGATGGCGCACGCTCTCATCCCCCTCATAGAGCGCGCGAAGCTCCTTCGACTGCACGAGCGCCTTGTCGAGTGTCATTTTCAAATCGTTCGGAATCAGCTTCGCAATCTGGTCGCAGCGCGCATAGGGAAGATCCAGCACACGCCCCACATCGCGCACCACGCCCTTCGCCGCGAGCGTTCCAAAAGTGATAATCTGTACAACACGGTCTTTGCCATATTTCCGACCGACATAGTCAATGACCTCCTGCCGCCTCTCATAGGCAAAATCCACGTCGATATCCGGCATCGAGACGCGCTCCGGATTCAGGAAGCGCTCAAAAACCAGATGGTATTTTTCGGGGTCGATGTCGGTAATCCCGAGGCAGTAGGACACGACCGAGCCTGCCGCCGAGCCACGCCCAGGTCCCACGCCGATGCCGTGTTCCTTCGCATAGTGAATATAGTCCCAGACAATCAGGAAATAGTCCACATAGCCCATGCGGGAGATGACTGCAAGCTCTTCTGCAAGCCGCGCCCGGAGTACATCCGGCTGTTCCGGGTAGCGCTCCGCAAAGCCCCGCTCTGCGAGCGCGCGGAGATAGTGCTCTGCGTCCGGATAGTCTGCCGGGACATCATAGGCCGGCAACTTTAACTCGTGGAAGCGGATCTCGACTTCACAGCGCGATGCAATTTTTTCCGTATTCTCCAGCGCCTCCGGCACGATGGCCTGCAGCAGCGCACGCACCACGGAGTCGCTACCCGGATC
>CALLVJ010000240.1 GCA_938010625.1 uncultured Stomatobaculum sp.
TTACCGATTTATACGATACAGAAAATACGCTCCTTTTACGGCTTCTCTGTGTTCATATCACAATGATTGTCAAAACCTTATACAAGAAAATACGTTTCACGTGAAACATGTTGTTTAGAAATAGTCTTTTAACAGAGAGACTCAGATTTTTGGTTTCTGCATCAGAATTTTTTTGAAACACTGCCCAAAGGCTCCTTGGCAGGCATGCCTGCCTTTCTCGGATAAATACCTGCTGTTTCACGCAGTTTGCGTATCACCACCAAACTGCGTTCTCCCGCATCATCTGGAAGAGAAAAGGAAATAACCTGTTCCAGCTCACCGCCGAGCTTCTGGATGGCAACTTTTGCATCAGACAATTCCTCTGCAATATCGCCAGCTTTATAGGCAATCATCTGTCCACCCAGCTTCACGAACGGCAGGCAGTACTCAGAGAGCACAAGAAGACGCGCAACTGCTCTGGAAATACAGTAGTCATAGTTTTCACGCTGTCCTGCCCAGTGTGCCAGATCTTCTGCCCGCGCATGAACTGCTTCTGTGTGTCGTTCCAAGCCGAGTTTTTTAATTTCGCCTGACAAGTAAACAACTCTTTTATTAATACTGTCCACTAGTGTGAGCTGTAGTATTGGAAACGCGATAGCCAGTGGAATGCCCGGAAAGCCTGCGCCACTCCCGAGATCCAAGAGCTTCGCATGTTTTTCAGGAAAACCAGCGAGAAATCCCGCTGGCGCGAGACTGTCCAGATAATGCTTCACAATAACTTCCCGTTGCTCTGTGATACCAGTCAAATTCATGACCTTGTTCTTTTCCAGCATATCTTCGTAAAAAATCGCAAATTGTTCTAACTGTCCGTCTGTAAAAGACAGTTTTTTTGTGTCAAAAAAGTTTTCTGTGGCTGTCCGCATTTCGCGGACAAACAGCAGTCTTTCTTCCTGTGTCATTCGCTGACCTCCTTTTTATATTTATGCGCTTCCAGCCATACCAGCAAAACGGAAATATCTGCCGGAGATACCCCCGAAATACGCGAGGCTTGCCCAATGGATCTCGGCTTCAATGCGTTCAACTTCTGAACAGCCTCGAGCCGAAGACTGCCAACATCTTCATAATTCAGATTCTCGGGGAGAAGTTTATGTTCCAGACGCTTAAACTGCTTCACTTGTTGCTCTTGGCGGCGGATGTAGCCCTCATATTTCAGCTCAATATTCACCTGCTCTGTCACTGCATGTGGCAAAACCGCTCGCTCCGGATCAAGTGGCGCAATTAGATCATAACTGAGTTCTGGCCGTTTGATGAGTTCCGCTAGGGAAATGCCTGTCTTTAACGGTGCCGACTGCAATGTTGTCAAAATCGTATTGTTCTCAACACTCGCACCAATATATGTCTGTATGAGACGCTTTCTCTCCAGCTCTATCGCAATACGTTTGTCCCGCAATCTCTGAATCTTTTCCTCACTGACCAGTCCAAGCGCATACCCCCGCTCCGAAAGTCGCAAGTCTGCATTGTCCTGCCGCAACAACAGTCTGTATTCTGAACGTGAAGTCATCATCCGGTACGGTTCATGACTCTCCTTCGTCACCAGATCATCAATCAGAACGCCTATATAGGCTTCGGCCCGATTTAAGAGAAAAGCCTCTTTTCCGCGCACCCGCTGTGCCGCATTAATGCCAGCCATTAGTCCCTGTGCAGCTGCCTCTTCGTAGCCCGAACTTCCATTCAGTTGTCCTGCTGCAAACAAACCCGAAATATCCTTGAATTCCAATGCTGGTGTCAGCTGTCTCGCGTCAATACAGTCATATTCAATGGCATAGGCATTGCGAACAATGACTGCATGCTCAAGTCCTGGCGTCGCATGAATGACTGCATACTGCACATCTTCCGGCAACGAAGAGGACATTCCGCCGAGGTACATCTCATCGGTGTAAAGCCCTTCCGGTTCAACAAAAATTTGATGTCCCTCTTTATCCGGAAACTTCATTACCTTATCCTCAATGGAAGGACAGTAACGTGGACCTGTTCCATGAATACTGCCATTATAGAGCGGCGATCGAGAAATATTCTCCCGAATCAAGCGCTTAACCTCCGCACCTGTATGCGTGAGCCAGCAACTTACCTGTTCGCGCTGCACACTTGCTGGATCTGTGTCAAACGAGAAGGGCACAACTGGAACATCTCCCCTTTGTTCCTCCATCTTAGAATAGTCTACTGTTTTGCCATCTATCCGCGCAGGTGTTCCCGTCTTAAAACGCCGCATCTGTATACCGAGTGATAAAAGGGATGCAGTGAGATGAGTGGCTGCCTTGAGTCCATTCGGTCCGGTTGCTTCACTGACCTCGCCAAACACACAGCGCGCATTGAGATAAACGCCTGTCGCCAATACCACTGCATCGGCGTAATAGTAGCTGCCCGAAACTGTTTTTACACCGATACAGCGCCTTTTCCCCAGCTTATCCACAATATTTTCTGTTAAAACTGTGGATATCTCTGCCTGACGAATGGTAATCTGCTGATTTTTTTCCAGCACACGTCGCATTTCGGCAATATAAGCCTGTTTATCTGCCTGGGCGCGTAGCGAGTGAACTGCAGGCCCCTTGGACTCATTCAGCATGCGCGACTGAATAAAAGTCTTATCTATCACATGTCCCATTTCTCCGCCGAGAGCATCCAGCTCCCGCACCAGATGGCCCTTGGCCAGGCCGCCAATGGCCGGATTGCAGCTCATGGCACCAATGGTGTCGACGTTCATCACACAAACAAGGGTGGAAAGGCCCAAACGGGCGGCGGCAAGCACCACCAATTCT
>CALLVJ010000241.1 GCA_938010625.1 uncultured Stomatobaculum sp.
TTTTCATATCATAAGACAAAGAAGCGGAAAGGAGCATATAATGGCGGAGAAGGAACTGAGCAAAGGCAAGCAGCTGGAAAAAGAGCTCTGCTGGGAGTATCCGAATATCGCAAAGAAGGCACCTGAACAGCGGGAAAAGGCGCACGAATTTGCAAAGGGCTATATGGAGTTTCTCGGCGCCTGCAAGACGGAGCGGGAGTGCGTGAACTACGCAGAGAAGCTTCTCCTGGCAGCTGGCTATGATCGTTTCGATTCCAACAAGAAGTACAAGGCCGGCGACAAGGTGTTTTCGACCAATCGCGACAAGGCAATGGCAATCACAGTCTTTGGCAAAAAGTCGCTCGCGGAGGGCGTCCGCATTAACGGCGCACACATTGATTCCCCGCGCCTTGACCTGAGGCCGAATCCGCTCTATGAGCAGAATGACATTGCGCTCTTTAAGACACATTACTACGGCGGCATCAAGAAGTACCAGTGGGGTACTATCCCGCTCGCGATGCACGGCGTTGTCGTGCGGAAGGACGGCACGAAAGTCGAAATCACGATCGGTGAGGATCCGGCAGATCCGGTTCTTTACATCACGGATCTGCTGATTCACCTTGCAAAGCAGCAGATGCAGAGAACTCTTTCAGAGGGACTGCGCGCTGAGGAACTGAACATTGTGCTCGGCACGACGCCCTATCCGGACGACGATGTGAAAGAGCCGTTTCGCCTCGAAGTGCTCCGCTATCTCCATGAGAAGTATGGCATCACGGAGCGTGATTTCTCGCGGGCAGAGATTGAATTCGTGCCGGCGGACAAGCCGCGCGACGTAGGCTTTGACCGCTCACTTATCGGCGGTTATGGCCAGGATGACCGGGTCTGCGCGTATGCAGCGCTCAGAGCGCAGCTTGACACAGAGAATCCGGAGTATACGACAGTCACGATTCTCACCGACAAGGAGGAGATTGGTTCCTGCGGCAACACCGGTTCCGAGTCGAACTTCCTCTATGATTACATTCGCTATCTCGCGCAGATGGAGGGCGTCGATGAGAAGGATGTCTTCAAGAACTCCGCGTGTCTCTCGGCAGACGTGAACGGCGCTTACGATCCGACCTTTGCCGATGCCTTCGAGGCAAAGAACTCGAGCTACTTAAACCGCGGCGTAGTGCTCACGAAGTATACGGGTTCCGGCGGCAAGTTCGGCGCAAGCGATGCGAGCGCGGAGTTCATGGCAAAAGTCATTGATATCATGGACAAGAACGGGGTATACTGGCAAATTGGCGAGCTCGGCAAGCTGGATCTCGGCGGCGGCGGTACGATCGCCGGTGATGTGGCGCGACTCAATGTCGACGTCGTGGATCTCGGCGTCGCAGTGCTCTCGATGCACTCTCCGTTTGAAGTTACAAGTAAGCTGGATATTTACAATATGTACCTCGCATTTAAGGCATTTTACCCGGAACATTGAGGAAGACACCGCGAGGAAATCAGACAAAGGAGTTATAAAAATGAGATTTTCACCGAAAAAGCTGCTGTTGCTAACTGGTCTTGCGGCGATGGCATTGTCGTTTGCAGCCTGCGGCAAGAAGGACGCGGCAAAGAGCTCGGATGGCAGCAGTGCTGCGGAGAGCACGACCGCAGCGGATGCAAACCTTCCAAAGGAGCCGAAGAACTTCGGCAAAGTCAAGCTTGGCAAGTACGAGGGTGTTGAGGTCAAGACCCGCGAGGTCAGCGTGACAGATGAGGAGGTCGAGAGCTATATTCAGAATGTGCTTGAGAGCAGTCAGAACCTCACTGAGGTGGAGCGCCCGGCAGCTGCTGGCGACACTGTCAACATTGACTATGAGGGCAAGAAGGACGGCGTTGCCTTCGACGGCGGCACGGCGAAGGGACAGAACCTGGAGCTCGGCAGCCACAGCTTTATTGACGGCTTTGAGGACGGCCTGATCGGCGCGAGCAAGGGCGAGAAGAGAACGCTGAATCTGACTTTTCCGGCAGACTATGGCAACAAGGAGCTTGCGGGAAAGGCAGTCACCTTTGACGTCACGGTGAATGCAGTACAGGAGAAGTCGAAGTCTGAGCTGAATGACGAATGGGTCGCAAAGACCACGAACAACGCGCAGACAACGGTGGATCAGTACCGCGAAGAAGTCAAAAAGCAGTTGCTTGCACAGAAGGAAAAGAATGAGAAGAACCAGGAGCTCACGGAAGCACTGGATGCGGTCATGAATGCCTCCACCTTTGAGGTCAGCGACGAGGCGAAGAAGTATGAGACCGAAGTGCAGAAGGATCGCATGAAAAAGCAGCTTGAACAGTACGGACTTACGCTTGAGAGCTATCTGCAGATGACTTCTATGACGCAGGAGAACTACGACCAGCAAATGCAGACTGCGGGCGAGAATGTCGCAAAGGTCAAGCTGATGGTCGATGCGATCGCGAAGAAAGAGAAGCTGAAACTGAACGACGAGGCCTATAAGGCGCTTGAGGACAGCTACGGGTATTCGAAGGACATGCTGGTTTCGATCCTCGGCAAGGAGCAGGTGGATTTGCAGGCAAGAGAGCTGCAGGTTGCAAACTTCATCCTCGAAAAAGCGACCAAGACTCCGGCAGGTGCGGATGACACGAAGGCGGCAGGATCCGGCGCAGAGAGCGCAGGCGAGACGCAGGCAACAGAAACGGCAGCAGAGACACAGGCGAGCGAGGGCAGCACAGCGGCGGAGAGCACAGTCCAGCCCTGAGTATTTTCATGAATCAAAAATTGTTTTTTTTCGATGTCGATGGTACCTTGGTCGATGACGAGAGCAAGGAGATCCCGCA
>CALLVJ010000242.1 GCA_938010625.1 uncultured Stomatobaculum sp.
GTAGACAACCGTGCCCTTTGCGTCCTTAACAGCCTCATTTGCCATCTCAAGAAGACGCTTGGTTTTTCCCTTCCCCTTGACGCCCACAATAATCTGAACCATGTATCTACCTCCTTGGTATCTGTCTGTTATGTCAATTATACGTTAGCCCCGAGAAAAGTTCAATGCACTTGTGCGCTTTTTTGCAGTAAGAGGCTGGTATCCTGGTAGAGCACGTCGTGATTCGGAGATTTCAGAACGATTGAATAATACTGTTTTCCAGACTCCGAGGCCGTGAGCTGTGCGAGGCAGGCACCTGCTGCCAGTGTGGTTCCTGTTTTGGCTGCGACCACGGAAAAGCCCTCCGGCAGCTTTGCCTTGCCCACCAGATAGTAGTTGGTATTAAACCACTTTTTCTGTACAGGCTGCCCTGCAGCATCGACATAATCTGCCGTATAGAGTTTCTGACTCGCCAGCTTCTGAAACTCCGGCTGCTTCATCGCAGCGTGAAGTATCAAATACAGGTCATAGGGCGTCGTATAGTGGTCGGGGTCGGTGAGACCGTGCGAATTGGTAAAATGCGTTCCTGTAGCACCGAGTTCTCTGGCGCGCGCATTCATCTTCTCGACAAAGGCCTCTTCGCTGCCAGCCACTTGTTTTGCAACCATATTGGCGGCATCGGCACCGGAGCGAACCATGAGACAATAGAGTACCTGCTCTGCCGTGAGTTTATCTCCCTGCTGGAAGCCTCCCATGCTGGCGCCTGGTTCTGAGACAACAATCTCAGGTCCGGCTGTCCAGACATCATCCATGTGAATATCCGGATCTTCAAGAGCAAGCAGGCAGGTCATAATCTTCGTGGTCGATGCCGGGTTCATCCGGGTATAGGCATTGCGCGAGAATAACGCCTTCTTGTCGCTCGCGTCGACCAGCAGCACGCCCTCTGCGCGGATGTCGTTCAGCAGCTCACTGCCGCTATCTGCCTCCGGGACAGCGAGTTCCGCCGCAAACGGTTTCAGCTCTGACGCCTGCGTTGTGCTCTGTAGGAGGGCACTGCCGCGCTCTGTCAGCGCATAGCGGTTCGAGAGCAGCGAGCCAAACTCCCGATAGGCGAGCGCCGCACAAATCAGACAGAGTAAAAGAAAGACGCGGATGAGCGGCAGACCGCGCTTCCTGCGCCGTCTGCCGCCCCGCCGCCGTCCCGACGCATACTCAGCGCCGGTAGTAATTTCGGAATTCAAAGTCGCCACGCTCCATGGATTTAATCAGTAACTCAGCCGTCGCGAGATTGGTTGCAACCGGAATATTATGAACATCGCAAAGCCGGAGGGCATTGCCGACATCTGGCTCATGCGGCTTTGGCTGCAGCGGATCGCGGAGAAAAATCACGAGATCCAGATCATTGTCCTCAATCTGCGCGCCGAGCTGCTGCTCACCGCCGAGGTGCCCTGCGAGATACTTGTGAACCGTAAGATTGGTGACTTCCTCAACGAGGCGCCCCGTTGTTCCAGTTGCGAACAGCGTGTGCTTCGCAAGTATTCCTCGGTAAGC
>CALLVJ010000243.1 GCA_938010625.1 uncultured Stomatobaculum sp.
ACGTTTGAAAATATCCGGGATATTGCGCGGGAACTGGAACCGGAGCTTCTCGACTTCATCGGGCGCTACGGCGCAATGAGCCGCGAGGAGCTCATGAACCAGCGCTATGAGCGCTTCCGGAAATTCTGAGGAGGCAGGTATGCGACGGAAACAATGGATTGTGCCGCTGCTGTTCTCGCTCTCCCTGCTGCTCTTTGCGGGCTGCGGGCAGAAGAAGAGCGCAGAGGCGGCGAGCAGCGCAGCTTCGGGCGCGGAAAGCGCGGGCAGTGCAGAGAGCACAGCAGAAAGTACCGCGGCAGCGGAAGCGGAGGAGACGCTGGAAGGCGTGGTGCTCGAGGCGTCGATGAACGGCTTCACGCTACAGAATAAGGAACGGGGACTGCTCTTGATTGCGACCGGCGAGGACAGTGCCGGGAAGCCGGATTTGTCGAAACTTTCAGACGGCATTACACCGGGTGAGGGGATCCGGCTGTGCGGTAAGACCGAGGGCGGGAGCTTTCAACTGAGCGCCGCAGCCGATGCGACGACAGCGCTCGGCGACAAAGATGCGCTCTATACCGTCGGACAGGCGCTGCTCGCTGTCCGGGACAAGAATCTGGAGGCGCTCGCTGCCATGGCGCACTATCCGCTGTATCTCGGACTGGCCTCCGGCAACGAGGTGGACAGCAAGGACGAGCTCTTGAAGAAGTATACGGCAGAGCAGATTTTTACCGATGACTTTACAAAGTCGGTGCTCCATGCCGATCTCCTGACGTTGCAGGACGCAGGCGGCAATCTGGTGGTCTCGGCAGATGGCGGCAGGCCGAATATGATTTTTACAAAGACGGACGCGGGCTATCAGCTCAGCGCCGTGAATGTCACAAAATAAGGGAGGAGACGCCACATGAGCGAAGAGAAGAGAGCACTGGATACGGCGGCACTGGACGAAACAGCGGGAGGCGAGCGCCGCGAGAAGAATTTTATCGAGAATGAAATTGACAAGGATCTGGCGTCGGGGAGATATTCGCATGTCCAGACGCGCTTCCCGCCGGAGCCGAACGGCTACCTGCACATCGGGCACGCGAAGTCAATTCTTTTGAATTCCGGTCTCGCAGAGGAGTACCATGGTCTCTTCAATCTCCGCTATGACGACACGAATCCGACCAAGGAGAAGTGGGAGTTTGTCGAATCAATCCGCGAAGATGTCGAGTGGCTCGGCGCCAAGTTTGATGACCGCATCTTTTTTGCCTCGAATTACTTTGAGACCATGTACGAGTGCGCGGTCAAACTGATCAAGAAGGGCAAGGCCTTTGTTTGCGACCTGACCGCAGAGCAGATCAGAGCGTACCGCGGCGACTTCAATACGCCCGGCAAGGAGAGCCCGTACCGGAACCGCTCGATTGCGGAGAACTTGCAGCTCTTCGAGGAGATGCGGGCGGGCAAGTACGCGGACGGCGAGAAGGTGCTCCGCGCGAAGATCGACATGGCATCCCCGAATATTAACATGCGGGATCCGGTCATCTACCGCATTGCGCATTTATCGCACCAGAA
>CALLVJ010000244.1 GCA_938010625.1 uncultured Stomatobaculum sp.
AAAAGTCGCTGTCCCGCGTTTTCTATATTGACACACGGAAGAAAATAAAACCACTTACTTCCGCTTCTCCAAATAATCGTTCAACTCTGCATTGAGAATATCCGTAATGTACATATGTCCGGGGACGTGGGTAATGACAATGGGGGGCTTGGCGTTCTCCACCGCTGCCTGGGGCGTAACACCGCAGGGCCAGAACACGGGAATCTCACCCTCACGAATTTCCACCGGGTCTCCATAGTCAGGCTTCATCACATCCATAATACCGATTTTCTCCGGCTCTCCTATTTGGACAGGTGCTCCGTGAACATTGGGCATTTTTATCATAGGCCTTCTGCGCCTGCTCCGGGGTCATGGGGCGCATGGAACACACCATCGGCCCCTCAAAGGGACCTGCCTTCTCGGTTTGAATACTGGTCTTATACATGGGTACATTGCAATTCATCTCAATATGACGAACAGGAATACCTGCTACCATCAAGGCCTCCTCAAATGAAAAAGAGCAACCGATCAAAAAGCCCACATAGCCCTCCTTCCAGTACTCTGAAACATCGCTGAGCTCTTTGGCGACCACACCGTTCTCGTATACCCAATACCGCGGTATATCGGTGCATATATTTCCGCCCTCTCCCATAGCGTGGGTATCTGGACTTCCCTTGATAATCTCTAGCACCGGGCAAGCGAACGGGTTCTTTTCCGTGTAGCGTTCAAAATCAGCGGCGTACTCCGAAGGCAGGATGACCAGGTTTGCCTGGGCATAACCCCGGCACATACCAGCAGTGGGAAAATCAATCTTTCCCTCCCGAATCAACTGACGAACCTCAAATGGCTTCCTGTTGATATAAGGAGTGATGTCAAAAGTCATGTCTACTTGCTCCTTTCTGTTTTATAAGCAGCGATTGATCCCTTCTTACCTTCCTATCGTTACCTTGGTGCCAAGCGGAACATGTGCCCACAAAACATCCATAACAGCATCTCGCACTGCAACACAGCCCGCGGTTGAAAATCCCTCGGTATAATTCCCGTGTATCATTACGTAACCACCCAAGGCTGTTTTCCAGGGAGGACAGGCTTTTTGATCAATCGCGCGATAAATGGCATCCCGCTCCGCCTGGGAAATCAATCCTTGCGCAATTCCTCTGTCCGCATCTGATTTGTCCGGATAAGACAAGCCCAAAGAAAGATGATAATTACTCCTGTTATTTCGAAGGCAAATATAGTACTCGCCCTCCGGCGTAACCCGATCTCCCTCTACTTGCTTTTTTCCATTTGCCGAATTGGTTCCGATATTGCACTCCCAAGCGCCAACCAGCTGATTGTCTACATACAGACTCAGCTCTCTCTTTTCTTTGCTCACATAGATTCGCGTGGGCGGTTCATTTTGTACAACCCCATCCGTTGCGACTTCCTGTGCAACAGTACTCGCAGCATTTATTTCCTTCGCAGCTCCTTGCTCTAAAGTCCCTCCCACTGCGTCCGCATTCCCTGCGGATTCCGTTTCACACACCGTCGCCCTTACCTTGGTCACCGTCGATGCCTCGGCGCTGAATTGCGATAATGCGCTGAGGACAGCAGCCAACACTACTGCTGCACATCTTTTCTTTCTCACTCTCTCTCCCTTTATAAGCTTTAGCTTTTCCTGGCTCTCCCGATTATAGCCTCACTTCATCTACCCTATTGACCAGTTGAATATCAATACGATAATTTGGAATTGTGGCACTGATATACACAATCGCAAGGTTCGCATGTAGTAATTGGTGCACTCAGATTCGTCTGCAATCGCATAGCTGATCTTTTGTCTATTTGAAAAGAGAGTCCGGGGTACCATTGAACAAGAGAATTTGTTGTACTGGTTTTCTCAGTGAACGCGAGCAGATATCATTTCCAATATGGCCAGTAGACGATGACTTTCAAGCGATTCCGTCCTATATATCCACCTGTCACATCTGTATAATAATAGTCCATATTCCTTCCACAGTCAGAAATACATAGTTTCACAAAATTCAAATAGTCATAGAAATCCTCTCCTTCCTTTACGTTAAATGTCAACGCCTCATAATGTGTAGGAGGATCACTACATATCTTGTTCAAAAGTTCGATATCTTCGGCTTTCTTATCGAACCCATCACTGTACTCAAGGTTTGCCAGTTCAAACAGCCCTGTATACCCTCTGGCTGGGTTCGCACCACAAAGTCCCAATCCCCTTGCTACATCATCCAAAGATTCTCCTGTTTCCTCGAAGTAATAGCTTTCGTTGTCTGTCTCAGGGTTTCGAAACATAATCTCGTACTTATGCACTTCTCCATCACTTCCCACAAGGTAAGTTTTATGGATTTCATTTTCGCGCATTTGTCCTAAAGTGCTTCCCTGCTCTTCATCCAGTAAATAGTTCTTTCCGTCAAATTCTCGATAGCCAATGTCCAAATAACCGTTAGAATCAAAATGATACCATTTCCCATCAATTTTTGACCAAGCCTCACGCGGATAGCTTCCATCGTCGTTGGTATACCACCATTTCCAAATCTTTGGTCCGTCGAATTTCCAAACACCCGCAAATGTATTCAGCGGAGCACTCATTAAAATCCCAAAGCTCAACGCGAAACCACACAGAGCCTTGATTTTTCCTGCCTTTTTCTTCATCTTCCAGACCTCCTTCAATCATTTACTCTGGTTATCAAAAAAGCTGTCATCGTATCACAAGACCCCGACAACAGCTCTCTTTTCAAAGTTCTACTTTTCACCAATTCGATTCTTAGTATGTCTTATAAATCTTCTCAGCCACATGATTCTTAGACATTTCCGCATTGGAAATCATGAAATAGGTATATCGCAAAATATCTTTCCCATCACTGCTAACCGGATCGTCCCAGGTGCAGTCCACATAGTACCACTGGTTACCGAGCAATACCCGATTCCAGGAATGATCGCCTGTTATGCCCTTCGAGTTCGTTGCTTCACCGCTGACGTGCTCATGCTCTATTCCCAGAACATACATAAAATAGTCGAACGTTGCTGCGTAGCCCGAACACACGGCCTTGCCATTCAGCATGACGCCTGCAATGCTGTAGGAATCATCCGGAATCGTGCCCTTGTCGTAATTTGCCATGTCATATTGGGTGTGATTGATAATCCAGTCGTGTACCGCCTTGATTTTATCCCGCTCGCTCATGCTGTCGTTGGTAATGCTCGCCGCCGTGTCAAACACATTGAGCTTTGCATCCACGTTATAGGACGTACCATAGGCAGTGCGTCCCTCCTGAATGCCGCGTGTCTTATAGTGATTCCAGAGTGCTGCCTTATCGTAGCCAAAGGCTGCTTTCAAATCCGGATTGTCATCCGCATAGCGCTTCGCATCAAAATAATAAGATTCATCCCCCAGATAATCGAAGACCGCAATCCGCCCCGGCTTATAGGGCAGCGTATGTGCCAGTCTGCCCTCTGCCTTTCCGGCAGTCTGATAATGCTGATAGAGTTTGCTCTTGTCATAGCCATAGGCCGAGAGAAGATCCGGGTTATCATTGGCATAGCGCACATAGTCAAAGGTCTCTGGTGTGATGCGCTCATACGCGTAGTTGGTCTCTGCGTGGACGCAGCTTGCAGACAAGTGCAACAGCGCGCACGCTGTCGGCGCAACCGCCAAGATACGCCATGGTCTTCTTATTGTGATACCTTTCCTTTCAAAATTCTATTAAACTCATGTCATGCGGTATAATTGCCAATCTTTTTAGGTTTGCTATCTTGTTATTAATATATTTTTAAGCAAATGTCAAGGAATTTGTCACAAAATTCTACTTTCGTCTACCACACAAAAAAGAGCCAGCGGCAATCTCCTGATTGCCAACCGGCTCTTCCTTCATATCTTCTGTTGTAAAATCATCTCGCTTATGCGCTCTCTTCCTCGTCGAGGAGGTTCGTCATGCTCTTTAAGCCTGTCGCTGATCCAAATCGCATTGATCTGATTTCCATATTGGCGCCGCGCAACTGGCTTATTGATTTCCACTGGTTTCCTCAGAAGAACCAATCCCATCCATATTGACGCCGTAGAATTCACCCAGCTCCACAACTCTGCCATGATCGGAAACCAGATCGCCGCTGCCATTGATATAGTCAGTGGGATAATGGTACTTGCTAAATGTCCTGACAAAGACAGGCGAACTGGCACTGTATTTTCCATCGGCATATGTTCCCAATTCTGTCGAATCTTCTGAAGGGCGGAAATCCGCATTTGAATATATAGCCCAGAAATATGCAACTTTATCGCCATTTGATGTCATGATCATATATACATCGCGATTGTTGATTTTTTGCTTCAACTTTCTATATGCGAATTTGAGCCCTGCTGCCTCTGATAACTGCCTCATCTCAGTTGTCAGTTTATTTTCATCCAGGACTGTCAACCGATTCAGCAGCGAACTCGGTCCGTTATTTTTAAAACCGGAAAGAAGTCTGCACAACTCTTTCTTTTGTTCCCCTGTAAAGAGCCAATGACCATCTTGGTCTCGGGATACATGACTTCCATCTTCAAAGGATGTCATAAAGAAAGAAGTGACAAATGCACTGAGCCTTTGCTCAGTCATTTTTTCTCCATAGAAAAATATATCATCAGCCTCGTCATTCGATAGCGGCAGCACTAGAAATGATACGTTTCCTCCATAGGCGAAGGACAGGCAGTAGTTATTATTGTATCTGTTGATTGCCAGCTCTTCAACTTCGTACCCCATATCTCTTGCCAAATCGTACATGTTCATGTTTTCATACTGATTATCTCTGGTATTCACACTTGATTCAACTTGGGCAATGCAATCCTCCAGTTCAGATCGTTCTTTATTCATTTCTTCGGCTTTCGCCAATGCTTCCTGGTTCTTTTGATTAATCTCATCAATCGTGGCGTTCAAATCGACAGCCGAATTGCTCCCATCAGAAGTCTCCGTATCAAATGTTTTGGCATGTTCGAGAGCGGTTCTCAAATGGCTCAGTACGCTTGCATCAGCAACATCGTCTTCTGTCAATGCGCCTAGTTTTTCTTCCGCTTTTGCACACGCACTCGACAACTGCTGTTTGCTTCCATCCAGATTCTGCAGCGTTCCCTCGTATGACTGTCTCGCAGCAACCACAGGATCCTCCGTTGAACTCTTACCGGCGTTTGTATGACTGCTGCACGCAGTCAACAGCACAACAAGCAAAATGAGCGAGATGCCAGCAGTGCGCTTCTTTATTGTTGTCGGACTAGTCATTTCCTCCACCTGTTCCTTTCCTGCTTTCAACGCCAAGTTCTCTATCTGATTCGGCTGACCACTACCAATGCGCTCATACGCGTGTTTTACCTCTGCATGGACGCAGTTAGCTAGATGCGCCATGCCTCTCTGATTGTGATATTTTCCCTTCTAAGAATCCACAAGATTCAAGCTATGAGATATAACTGCTATTTATTCAGAGCCTTTTGTCTTATTATTAGTGCAATTTTAAGCAAAAGTCAATAGATTTATTTCAAAATATCACTTTCGTCTACTGCAAAAAAGCCAGCCGACAATCTTCCGATTGCCAGCTGGCTTTTCCTGATATCTTCTGTTGTAAAACCATCTCGTTTACGCGCTCTCTTCTTCATCGAGAAGATTGGTCATACTCTTTAAGCCCGTCACAAGGGTCGAGCCATTGTGCAGGAGTGCGCCGGTTGCAGGCGGCAGAATGCCGCCGACGCCGAGCGCAATATCGAGCGGCAGGATACCGGTCGATATCACCTCAATATTCATATTTGCCTTGGCTTCGCCAAGACGCATGATCGCGCCCTTGCCATGATTTTTCTCAATCTGCTTGAGCGCGTTTTCCAGTGCCTCTTCGCGCGTCATGGGTTTGTCGCGTTTATTGTCCTTCTTGTCCTTCTCCGCCATATCATCCGCTCCTTTAATATGTTATTCTCGTTTCAATTATACGAAAACCCCCGCACTTTTGTCAAAAGGAATGTGCGGGGATTTCCATAGGGGATATATCGATTATTTTAGAATCGAGCGGACAATTTCATTCACGAGTTTTCCGTCGGCACGCCCCTTTACACGCGGCATGAGAACGCCCATGACCTTGCCCATATCCTTTGCCGTCGTCGCGCCGACCTCGGCGACGGCAGTTTCGACAAACTGCCGCACTTCATCGGGACTGAGCTGTGCAGGAA
>CALLVJ010000245.1 GCA_938010625.1 uncultured Stomatobaculum sp.
TGTGGTCATTTATTACAGTTCAAAGACCAAGACAGTCTGGGCGTACAATGCGGACACCGACTCCGACGCCGACAAGCGCGTGGCGCGCGGCGTTGTAGAGGCAATTTACTATCAGAATACCAATACGCTCACACCAAGTGCTGTCAAGCTGGACGATGGCAATGTTTACCAGCTGAATTCGACCGAAATGCAGTTTGTCTTCTCGGTCTACGGCAGCGTGAAGGTCGGCGATCATGTTGTTCTGATTTATCAGGTCTCTTCGAACGGCACTGCAGCCGATGGCGAGGAGGGAAGCCAGAAGTTCAGCGTTGTAGACTATGTGGAGCCGTAAGGGAGAAGGGGGCAGGCAGTGGCAGAAGAAGTAAAGCCGAAGAAGAAGGGGCTCAGCAAAGGAGCCAGAAGAAACATACGGCGCGCGGTGATTGCGCTGGCGGTGATCGGCATTGGCGGCGCGATTGTGCACAACCGCATGGAAGCAGCTAAGAAGGCAGCGCTGGCAAGCGTGGCGGTGAGTACAGGCACGGTGACGAGAGAGAATATTTCGCAGAAGATTTCCTCGACGGGAACCATCGCCGCGAAGGATACCTATTCGATTACCTCTCTGGTACCGAGCGGCACGATCACCGAGGCAAATTTCGAAATTGGCGATCATGTCGTAAAAGATCAGATTTTATATCGGTTTGACAGCGCACTTGTGGCATCGGATGTCAAGAATGCGGAAAATGCGCTCTCTCGCGCGCGAAAAGCGCTCGCAAATGCGCAGGCGGATTTGAGCGATGCGCAGAGCAAATACGGAGACGGCATTTATAAGGCGACTCGCGCTGGCTATGTGACCAAGGTCTATGTGACAGACGGCGAGAAAATCGGCGCGGGCAGCAATCTGGTAGACTTGGCGGATGAAACGACGATGAATGTGCGCATTCCGTTCCTCTCCGGCGAGGCAGAATTGATTCAAGTCGGGAGTCCGGCGACTTTGACGCTCTCGGATACGATGGAGCAGGTAGAAGGCACCGTGATTGCTGTCGGCGCGCAGGAGAAGGCGCTTTCCGGCGGCAGACTGGTCAGAGAAGTGACGGTCTCACTCAAAAATCCCGGCGGAATCACAAGCAGTACAGCGGTGAGCGCGGTGATCAATGGGTTTCGCTGCGTTGAGGAAGGCAAGTTTGAGGCACAGCTGTCCAGCAGTATGACAGCGGATCTCGGAAGCGCAGTGGATAGCGTGAATATTCTGGTGCATGTCGGCGACTATATTCAGCCGGGCACACCTGTTTTCACGATGACTGCCAAGTCGGTAAAAGATGCGCTGCAAGGATATTCCGACAAGGTGGATGCAGCCGAGAGCAGTGTCGAGAGCGCGCAGAAAGCGTTGGACAGCGCGAAGGAGACGCTGAACAACTATACGATCAAATCTCCGATCGACGGCGAAGTTATCACGAAGAGTTACAAGGTAGGCGATAAGATCGGCGGCGCAGGTGTGAGCGGTGGGCAGTCGGCTACAACGCTCGCGACCATCTATGATATGAGCTCCTATAACTTCAAAATGGCAATCGACGAGACAGATGTCTCAAAGATTCAGCTGGGGCAGCATGTTGAGATCACAGCAGATGCACTGCCGGGAGAGACCTTCAGCGGGACTGTCACAAATATCAGTCTGGAGAGCACATCGCAGAATGGTGTCTCGACCTATCCGGTGCAGGTCACGCTTGACAACACAGAGAAATTGCTTCCGGGCATGAACATTAACGCGAAAATTCTGGTCGGCTCCGCGGAGAACGCGCTCTGCATTCCGGCAGACGCGCTGCTGAGAGACAATAAAGTCTACGTAAGAGATCCATCTGTGACAGAGGCAAAGGGCGCAGTGCCCGCAGGATTCCGCGAGGAGACAGTGGAGATTGGTCTGATCAGCGCAGATAGGGTGCAGATCACTTCGGGCAATCTCAAAGAGGGCGATGAAGTCTATGTGCAGCCGAAAGTGACAGACTCCGGGATGATGATGATGAATGGCAGACCTGCAGAGGGAGGCGGCGACAGCGGCGCTGAGAATGCAGAAGGCGGTGGACAGCAGAGCGGCGACCAGGGCGGTGGCGAGAATGGGCAAAGTTAAGACTGTCCACATTCCCCAGGGCGAAGTGCTGATTGAGATAAAGGACATCTGCAAGACCTATGTGATGGGTGATGAGGTGGTACACGCCAATGACCATCTGAATCTGACCATACGGATGGGCGAGTTCGTTGCAATCGTCGGCAAGTCTGGTTCAGGCAAGTCCACACTGATGAATATCATCGGCGCATTGGATGTACCAACCTCCGGCACCTATCTTCTCGGTGGCGAGGATGTCGGCGACATGACACAGAATGAGCTTGCAGATATCCGAAATCGCATGATTGGTTTCATTTTCCAGCAGTATAATCTTCTCCCGCGCCTGAATCTTCTTGAAAATGTGGAGCTCCCGCTGCTCTATGCGCATATCCCCGGCGATGAGCGGAAAGAGCGCGCTCTCCGGCAGCTGGAGAGAGTGGGATTAAAAGAGAAGGCAAAAAACATGCCGAACCAGCTCTCCGGCGGACAGCAGCAGCGCGTTTCGATTGCGAGAGCACTGGCCGGGAATCCGTCGCTTCTGCTCGCCGATGAGCCGACCGGCGCGCTGGATTCAAAGACCAGCCGTCAGATTCTTGATTTTTTCCAGGAACTCCACAAAGAGGGCAATACCATCATCATGATCACGCATGACAATTCCATCGCCGTGAGAGCGAAGCGCGTCGTGCGGATTCAAGACGGAAAAATCAATTTCGACGGGAAGGCGGAGGAGTATGCTGCAATCATTTAAGCTTGCGTTAAAGAGCATCTGGAGCAATAAAATGCGCTCTGCTCTCACTATGTTTGGCATTGTGATCGGCGTCGCGTCCGTCATTATCCTTGTGAGTCTGCTGAACGGCTATATGCAGAATCAGCTGTCGCAGTGGGCGGATCTCGGCGCAAAAAATATCAATGTGACAGTTGTCAACCAGCCAAGCCGCTCCGTGAGCCTGGAGGATATGTATGCCTTCCGGGATGCAAACAGCACACTGTTTGAGGGCGTCAGTCCGGCAGTTTCACCTGGCAATGGAACGCTGAAAGTGGGAAGCGTCAAGTCTGAGAGCACCACCATTACCGGTGTGAGCGAGACTTATGCCGCGCTTACGGAGAAGACTGTGGCCGAGGGACGTTTTCTGAACTATGCAGATATTGTCGCGAAGCAGGAAGTCTGTGTGCTCGGCGCGTATCCGGCGCAAAAACTGTTTGGCTCTTCGGACGCAGCACTTGGGCAGAATGTCACGTTGGGCGGAAAAAATCTGCAGGTAGTCGGGGTCCTGACGAGGAAGAGCAAAGGCAGAATGGAGGAGAGCGGCACGGACGATGTGATGCTGCTTCCCTATTCAACGGCACTGCGATTCAGCGGAACAAGCAAGCCAGGTGCCTATGTCTTTTCGACGGCAAGCACAGATAAGGCGCAGGCGTCGGCGGCAAAGCAGGCGCTTCAGGACTATCTTTACAGCATCTTCCGCGATAAGAAGAACTATCATCTGATGGCGATGAGCGAGATGCTCGACCAGATCAACAAGATGATGGCGCAGATGTCGGTTCTGATGGGCGGCATCGCGGGCATTTCTCTCTTTGTTGCCGGCGTTGGCGTTATGAATATCATGCTGGTCTCAGTCACCGAGCGGACGCGGGAGATTGGTATCCGGAAGGCGCTTGGCGCCCGCCCGGGGGTGATTCTGCAGCAGTTCGTGCTTGAGGCAATCACGACCTCAGTGTTTGGAGGACTGATCGGCATTGGAATTGGCAGCGGGATACTGAATATTGTGACCATGTTTCTCGGATACAGCGTCGCGGCGACGCCGAACGCTGTTTTTATCTCATTTACCGTCTCGGTTGCGATCGGTCTTCTGTTTGGCTATATGCCGGCAAAGCGCGCGGCTGCATTGAATCCGATTGATGCGCTGCGAAGTGAATAAGAGTGAACATTACCCACATTGAAAAAGTCAGGTCTTTCGACCTGACTTTTTCAATGTGGAAGAGAATGAAGAGCGCTTAGCGCGCGGCGTGTTCCTGTTTTCCGGTTTGGGCAGCGGGTTCTGTCTCAGCAGAATCCGCTGCCGCTTCCTTGGTCGCTGTACCAACGGCAGAGGGTGTCTCAGCGCCAAATGCCGTCTCAGCTTCGCTGTCTGGTGCCGTCTCAACCGGCTGTGTCGCTTCTGCGGTACTCTCCTGCGGAGCTGTCGCAGCGGGCAGCGTTTCTTCCGGGACAAGTCGCGCGATGGTATTTTCCGTCGTCTGATCGCTGCCCACAGCTTTGTCATGATTTCCTGCTTTTCGCAGCACGGCTTTTCCGTAGTGGCCGCTCTCGAAGAGTTTTTTGTAGAGTTCCTCGGAGAGTGCCTCAATGTACCCTTCATCCATGCCGTCGTAGCGCTGCAAAAAGCAGTCTTGAATAAAGTCAAAGCGCTTTAAGGCGAGCGCTTCCGCACGGAGCGGGCGGCGGGTTGTGCCGAGAATCTCGAGGTCAATCTGCTCCGGTGCGTAGTTCGCGAGAAACCAGTTCTCGAGCTCTTCGGTGATGCGCTGTTCTTCTTCGATGTGTGAGTACGCGCGGGAGGCCTCCCGGCGCGTTTTCAGAAAAAGGCCAAAGGCGCCAAACGCAAAGACGAGAAGAAAAAAGCGCATCAGGGCTGTCGCCGGCAGGGCGAAGGGAAGATGCAGTTGCCGTCCAAAACTTAACAGCGAGAGCACAGTCATCACAATGCCGACAATCAAAAAGGCCGAGGCCGAGGAGCTCAAATCTTCATAGCGATCTTCCTGGCGCACATAGAGGCGGGGGGGTTTCCGCGGCGCAGCGCCAGAATTTTGTCCGTTTACTTGCATAGCGTTATCCTTTCGCACGGCTGGTTACGGCCGCTGTTTCCCAAAGTATACTACAAAGTGAGCTTTTTGGCGACGTACGCTGTGCAGCTTCCCATTTTGCAGGAAGCTGTGTAAAATAAAAAAGAGTATACGCTGTACTGCAAGCGCGAATGTCGTTCGAGAGAAAGGAGCGCTCCGATGCTGCTGCATCTGCCATTTTCAAAGAAGCTGCCGCCGCTTCGTCTCAGAAATTTGCTCGTAATCCTGTTCCTTTTATTGGGCCTCTTGCCCTTGTTGTTGTCAGGTCTGGTCGCAAGCAATGCGTTTCGACAGAGCCTGATTGACGCGCACAAGGCAGAAGTGCAGGAGAGAAGTGGCATTCTCGCGACCAAGCTGACCCGGACAGGCTATCTCCACAATCAGGACAAAAAGGATAATAATTTGAATTCGGAGATTGAAATCGTCGCGCAGAGTTACCGCGGGCGGGTGCTGGTTGTGGATCAGAACTATCGCATCATCGAGGACAGCTTCCACCTCGCCGAGGGACGTTATCATGTCGCGCCGGAGGTGATACGGGGCTTCCGCGGCGAGAATGCCATCAATTACAATGCCGACAAGTACTATATGGTGCAGACCACGCCGGTTTACGACTCCCTCGATGTAAAGACAGAGGACAGGCAGGTGGAGGGAGTGCTGCTCTTTATTTCGTCCACGGAACCGCAGCGCACAGAACTTCAGAGTGTGGACGAAACCCTGCGCATTTTTACGGTGGCGGTTGGGCTTCTGCTCGCGCTGCTCAGTGTGCTTCTGGCCTCGGTGATTCTGCGGCCATTTGCCGAGCTCCGCACGGCGCTCCGCAGGGTTTCGGCCGGCAATCTGAATGAGACCGTCGAACAGAACAGCTATCTCGTGACTGCGCAGATCAGTGAAGATGTCAATGCGACACTCCGGAAACTTCGTGCGCTGAATGAGTCGCGCGAAGAGTTTGTCTCGAATGTCTCGCATGAGTTAAAGACGCCGATTACCTCGATGCGCGTGCTCGCGGACTCCCTGATTTCAGCGGGCGATGCGCCGCTCGAGCTCTACAAGGAGTTCATGGGTGATATATCAAAGGAGATTGACCGCGAGGCAAAAATTATTGACGATCTTCTGAGCCTGGTCCGCATGGATCGCGCGGGCATTGTGCTGAACCGGAAAGAGACCAATATGCATGAGATGCTTGAGCAGATTCTAAAGCGTCTTCGCCCGCTCGCGAAGGTCGGTCAGATTGAGCTGACGCTGCATACGGTGCGGGAGGTCTCGGCAGAGGTGGACGAGGTGAAGTTTTCGCTCGCGATTATGAATCTTGTCGAAAATGGCATCAAGTACAATGGCAACCAGAAGGATGGCTATGTGCAGGTTACACTCGACGCGGACCATCAGTTCTGCTATATTCGCGTTGAAGACAATGGCATTGGCATTCCGGAGGATCAGCAGGAGTTGGTTTTTGAGCGCTTCCATCGCGTGGATAAGGCGCGTTCCCGCGAGACCGGCGGCACAGGTCTCGGCCTTACCATTACGAAAGAAATTATTCTCCTGCACCAGGGCATGATACGCCTGACCAGTGAGGTCGGAAAGGGCAGCACCTTCTTGGTGCGCATTCCGCTCAAGTATATCGAGAGCAGCACGCCCGCCCAGGCGGCCTCGCAGAAGGAAAAGAACCGGAGAGAGCGGGGAAAGAGAGGTGGGGGGAGTGGCAAATAAGAAACGGGGCTGGCTGCTTTTGCTGCTCTGTCTGTTCTGCCTCGCAGGCTGCAGTCAAAAGAAACTGAGCGCAGATCCGGCGGCGGGGCGCTATGCAGTTTACTA
>CALLVJ010000246.1 GCA_938010625.1 uncultured Stomatobaculum sp.
GTCATTAAATTCGCCGCCAAGGAAGACCACCTTGAACGTATCACCTTCCGCAATCACCTTATCGTGCTTTTTCGCCTGCCGTTCAAAGCGGGCACCGCTGTTCTCTCCGTGGGGGTAGATGTGCACTTCGTCCTGCTGATTGCGGCGGGCAAGCGGATCTGCCTCGTCCTCCACCTCAAAATCGAGCCGAATATCGCTGAAATCCGAGAACGCGTAATACGGCGATTTGCGGAACTCAATGTTCTCCTTGACGATCTTGCCGGGCGCAAGTTCTGCGCCGAGATAGCTGTCCAGCACGAGCTTGTCGCCGCTTGCGTGCTCGAGCGAAAACTTGAGGGTCTTATCCGCTGTCTTATTCTTTAGGGTCACGAGAACCGCATACGCCCCGTCCTCTTCAGCCTGTATGCCATCCACAGCAATCGAATACATCTCCCGATCCGCCGCGGTGAAGGGCGCTAAGGCCGTGGTTTCCGCTGTCTCCGCCCGCTTCTCTGCCTTTTGTCCGCAGGCGCTCACGGAGAGTGCCAGTGCGAACAGGATTGCCGCGCTCCGGTGTCTTTTCATCTGCCTTCCTCCTGTTGTCCCTTTCCGTGTGCCCGCTGCCGCGGCACAGATTTCAGCGTTAGATGCCACTGTTTTGCAAAAAGCATACCATGTTCTCTACATTTCATACAAGTATTTATATACTTAATATTTGTAATTTGATATTTCTCCCAACAAAAAAGCAGCCGTCCTCCGGCTGCTCTTTTGCTGCTTTCTTGTTTACGGTGTGATGGTATAGCTCTTATCAAGGAGCGGCCCGTTCACCAGATTGTCGACATCCTGCACCCGCAGGTTGAACTGCAGTTCCTTGATCTCCGCCTCCGGGATCGTGAGATCCTGATACGTGATAAACCCGAACAGGGACTGTCCCGGACCCACCTCAAAGTAGCGCGTTGTGCTACGCGTCTCTCCGTTCACGCTCCCCTTATCGCTGTTGATATAGAGCCGCTTGTTTGTCTTATTCCGGAGATAGAAAAACACATTCTCATTCCCGAATTGGTCCTGCTTGCACTCTGTCACGACTGCTTCAAAAATCTCATTGTCATCGAGCGGCTTGTAGCTGTCATTCTGCGTGAAAACATAGTTCACTTCCCTGTTCTCGCCGTAGGGGTAAATGTGAAACACATCGGTCTCCCCCTTCTGATTCTTCGCATTGCTATCCATAATCGCAAAGCGGAAGGTCAAATCACCGAAACTCTTAAGGCTGTAAGTGCTGTTCTTTTGGAGGTACAGATTCATCTGCTTTTCCTGTCCGGGCTCAACGGTCTCGCTGATTCCGCTCGTTCTGAGCACAATGCCGTCGCCCTCCAGGTTCTTTAGCACAAAGACATAGCTCTTGTCCGCACTCTTATTCTGCAGCGTGAGCTGCAGGTATTCCTGGTCCTCGCCGACATTTCCGTAATTGACGATTTTGACGCCGTAGTCTTCCTTGTCCACTGCCTGAAACGGGGTAATCTGAAACGCGGGTTTCTCACCCTTTTCCTGCTTCTCGCTCTCAGCCCCATTCCCCGCGGTCAGCGTGGTTTCTGCGCTCTCTGTAAGCCCAGCGCTCTCTGCGCTCTTTGCGTCCGCCTTCTTGCCGCCGCAGCCCGACACGGAAAGTGCCAACATACATGCCAGTGCAAATACTGTGCGCTTTTTCATCTGTCTCCTCCGTTCTGTAAGGTTTACGCGCTCACCGGGAAAGCATAGCACGCCCCGTCAAGCTTTACAATATTATCGCGATTGTTTCGCATGATATCCGTCGTTTTATTCAAAATATGCTCACTGCAACAAAAAAGGCAGCCCCTCGGGACTGCCTTACGGTTTACGGTTCCACGGTATAGGTTTTTTCAAGAGCCGGATGCTCCGACATCACGAAGGTATTCCCCTCATCCACAAAGAGGTTGAAGCTCAGATTCTGAATCGCCTCGACCTTCGTGTCCTCAACGTAGGAATGATCCCAGAAAATCGGGACAAACGCGGACTGTCCCGCCCCCACAACATGGAAGTTATTCATTTCAATCGGGATGCCGTTGACTGCGCCGCCCTGGATATACAGGGTAATCAGCTTATCGGAACGGTTCTCGAGATAGAGGTTCAAGATGTAATTGCCGTACTTGTCCTTCGTGACACCGGTGTTTGTCGCCTTGAAGTACGCGTTCTCATCGAGGAGCTTATCGCCCTCCTTTTCCTTCCAGGTATAGTGAACCTTGCTGTTTTCTCCGTTCGGGTAGATGTGGAACACATCATCCTTTTCCGGCGTATAGACCGAGAGCTTCGAATCCTGAACCAGGAAGCGGAACTCGAGGTCGCCGAAATCCTGAAGCTTATAGTTCGGGTTCGCCCGGACCGGGAGCTGTACCGGAACCTCCTGCCCCGGCTCCACGACCTGATTGATAGGGCCGTAGAGGCGGATGCCGTCTCCGGTGAAGGAATCCAAGAGGAAGCGATACGATACCGTCTCGCTTTTGTTCTGCAACCTGAAGGAAATAAATCCATTGTCGTTCGGGTCCATCATATACCCATCGACGCGGATGCCGTAATCCTGCTTGTCGACGGCCTGGAAGGGCTGAATGGTAAAGGGCTTTTCTGCCTCGCCGCTCGTCTCGCTCGCCGCTATAGTCTCGCTTGTCGCTACGGTCTCGCTCTTCGTCTCCGCTTTTTTGCCGCCGCAGGCAACGAGTGGAAGCGCAAGGCTCAGTGCAAGGGTCCATGTCACAAATCTTTTCATATACTCCTCCTGTTGTTCGTGTGTTCTATGTTCGCGTTCTCCGGCTTACTCTTTTCCGAAGACCTGCTCCCTCAGTCTCTTTCCGGTCGGCGTTGTCGCAAGACCGCCGCCCGCAGTCTCCTTCAGATCGGACGACATGCGGTCTCCGACTTCTTTCATTGCCGTGATGCACTCATCCGCCGGAATCTTCAAGCCGATGTCGGCGAGTGCCATATCGGCACAGGCGTAGGCGAGAATCACACCGGCCGCGTTCCGCTTGATGCAGGGTATCTCAACCAAACCCGCGACCGGGTCGCAGACCAGGCCGAGTTCATTCACAATGACCATGCCGAGCGCATCCGCGCACTGCGTGGGCGTGCCGCCCATGAGCTCGACCAGCGCCGCCGCAGCCATACCGGCCGCAGAGCCGCACTCGGCCTGACATCCGCCCTGCGCGCCCGCGATGCAGGCGTTGGTCGCAATGACCATGCCGAATGCCCCCGCCGTGAATATAGACATCACGACATCGCGCTTCGAAAAATTTCTGTCCTCATACATCGGCACGAGACAGCCCGGCAAGATGCTGCCGGCGGTCGGCGTCGCGACAATGCGTCCCATCGCCGCATTGCAGTTGCTCACCGCCAGCGCCCGCGCCATGGCCTTGGTCATCAGTGTCCCCGTGAGGCCGCCCTTCTGCTCGGCGTACTGCTTCATGCGGTAGCCCTCTTCACCGGTGAGACCCGAGCGCGAAATTCTGCCGGGCTGCTGCCCCCAGTCCGCCGCCTCGATCATCACGTCAAAGTCCTTCTCCATCTCCTGATACAGCTCTTCTTCCGTGATGCCGAGCTGCTGCGCCTGGTCCTTCAGACAGAGCTCGCTGATTTTAAGGCCTGCCTTCTCGGCCACCTCCACGATTTCCTGAATGGAATTGTACTGAATCATGCTGCCCTCCGTCAACCCAGCGCGCGAATCAGAATGGCGCGCTCCACATTTTTGATGTTATTGAGGTCCGCAATCACGCTCTCCGGCGGCATCTGATCGAGTTCCAGCATCATGAGTGCCTCGCCACCCTTTTCCTTTCGGCTCAGGCGGAAGTTGCCGATGTTCAAGTCGCCGTACTTCTCATACATGAGGTGGGTGACCGCCGCAATCACGCCAGGGCGATCGAGGTGCAGAATGAGCAGGGTGTTGTTATCGCCGGTGAAGTTCACCTCCATGCCGTCGATGTTCGTGATCTGAATGTTGCCGCCGCCTATGCTCGCGCCCTCGACCACTCCCTTTTTGCCATTGTCGCACGCATAGCAGACGCGCGCCGTGTTCGGATGCGCGCCCGGGATGTCCTCCGGAACAAATTCATACGAGAGTCCGCGCTCTGCGGCAATGCGCATTGAGTCGCGGAGCTCCTCTGACCAGCTGTAGTAGCCCAGAATCCCGGCGAGAATCGCGCAATCTGTGCCATGCCCCTGATAGGTGCGCGCGAAAGACCCCGAGAGCTGGATGCGCACGCAGACAATGCGGGCGTCACCGGCGAGTTTATTGACAACGCGCCCGATACGGCATGCGCCCGCTGTATGCGAGCTCGAAGGTCCTATCATCACAGGCCCGATGATATTGAAAATATTCATGTCTTTTACTCCCCGCGACAGTAATTCTTTGGCTATTTTGCTGCCTCTCACAGTGTACCACAGTGCGGCAACATTTTCCTCACCGAAAATTTTCTCAAAAAAACAGCTCCGGTCGCCCGGAGCTGCTTCAGTCGTATCTTTTTAGACTCAAGCCTTCTTGACAGAGAGAACCGTGCCATCAAACGGATCCGTCTCGGAAAGGGTGCCCGTATAGCTGACAGTGACCTTGTCGCCAGCCTTGACATCGGAAAGTCCCTCCGGTGCCTTGCCCTGCTCAAAGGTGAACTGATACGCTGTGCCCTTCTCATCGACGATAGTGAAGGAGAAGTCCTTGACCTCGTCAAGCGTTCCAACCAGAGTCGCTTCCTTTGCGTCAGCTGCCTTATCGTCCTTCTTGGACTCTTCTGCCTTGGTCTCACCGGCCTTGGTGCTCTCAGCCTTATCGTCCTTCTTGGACTCCTCAGCTTTCATGGTCTCGCCCGCCTTGCTCTCGACAGAGGACTCCTGCTTAGCTGCCGTGGTCTCCTCCTTCTTGCTGCCACCGCAAGCGGTGAATGCAAGAGCTGCCGCTGCAACAGTTCCCAACACAAGCGCGCGAACTACATTCTTCTTCATGATTTTATCCTCCTTATATATGCCTGCAGACTGCTTCGCCTGCAATGTAGACAAGTATAGCGTTTTATCCGCGAAAAACAAGCGCTTTTTGCGATTCTTAAAAAAAATTACGCTTTTCTCTCTCTCTGTGCAGTGATATTCCAGAGGATCGCTTTAGTATCTCACGCTGCCCTTAAAATTTCGTTCGAGTTCACGTCGCGCATCATTTTTTGCGATGCTTGCTCTCTTGTCGTACTTCTTTTTGCCCTGTGCAAGACCAATCTCCACCTTGACAAGTCGTCCTTTCAGATAGACCTCGAGCGGCACGAGCGTGAGGCCCTTCTCCTTGATGGTTCCGATCAAGCGGCGAATCTCACTCTTGTGCATGAGAAGTTTTCGCACGCGGAGCGGATCCTTATTGAAGATATTTCCCCTTTCATAGGGGTTAATGTGCATCCCCTCAATAAAAATCTCGCCATTCCGAATATCGACCCAGCTCTCCTTAATGGAACAGTGTCCCATCCGGAGCGCTTTGACTTCTGTGCCAAAGAGCTCAATGCCAGTCTCAAACGTCTCGAGAATAAAATAGTCGAAGCGGGCTTTCTTATTGTTTGCAATAAGTTTTCTGCTCTCTTTCCCCATGCCTCTCCTTCTTTCCTCCTTTAGTCCTCCTCATCCAACGGGAGAACCGGCTCTGGAATAAAATCAACCGTTCGGAGCAACCGATCCGCGCCGGTCACTCGGACGCGGAGTGATTCGCCGAGACGATACTGCCTTTTTGTGAATTCGCCAATCAACTCTGCCTTTTCCTCATTGTATATATAGTGGTCATCATTCAGCAAAGAGACCCGTATCATGCCGTCCACGGTATTTTTGAGTTCCACGTAGATGCCATAGCGCGTCACACCGCTGATAATGCCGTCAAAGACCTCATTG
>CALLVJ010000247.1 GCA_938010625.1 uncultured Stomatobaculum sp.
GCCTGCACTTCATCGAGGATTGCCTCTGCGCGTAGTGTGCCGCGCTTCGCATAGACAAGTCCTGCGCCCGCTGCGAGCAGACCGAGCGTAAAGATGGCACCCTTATGGGTGTTGACGCCGCCGGTCGCCTGAAACATGGCGTCTTCCGCGCGGCATCCGAGCTGCCGCAACTTGGGAAACAAAGCTTTTTCGTCCGCCGCAACAAACGGCAGGGAAAAGCAACTCTCATAGCTCAGCGCAGCCATTTCCCGCAAAAAGGGAACAATGGCAGCCGTGCTCGCCACAAAGTCTTCAAACTGCATATCACTGTGTGCGCCAGAATCAATCCGGTCCACGAGCCCCGGCTTTGGCGCAGCATAGACCTCGTCGAGCAGAGAGAGCGCTGCCAGATTTTCGAGTGCGGAAAAGAAGTGCCCGGCGCGCGGAAAGGCTGCAGAGAGCAAGGTGTCGCAGCGCGCGCGGAGTTCTGCAGCGCTGTGGCGGCGGCTCCGCGCACAGAGAACAGCGGTCTCGCCGCAGAGCAGGCACTGGCGCGGCGGAAAGTCAAAATCTTCGCGCGAGAGTTTGTGGCCGTCCGCCGCGAGGACGTCGATGTCAAAGAGGCGCGCGAGTGTTTCGCTGTCCTCAAGCTGCACGGCGAGGCGCTTCACGGTTTCCGGCAGGGCTTCCACGAGGCAGAGAAAGCTGTCGCCGCTCTTCCGGCGAAGTTCCAGGCTGTCCAGCACCGGAAGCTGCCTGTCAGCGAGAGCATGCAGAATCAGTTCCTTGCCGCGGAGAAAGCCCTGGCGCACAAGCGGGGACTGCTTCACCTCGCCCGGAATGTTCATGCTGAATGAAAGCAGTGAAACCGGCGAAGAGCAGGCAGTGGCGCGGGTCAAGAAGTTCTCCTGGACGCTCACGCGCTCATCGCGCGCAAGCATCATATCTTCAACACTTACAGAATAAGGGGTCAATGCGGGCATGGAGCTCCTTTCAAAGCCTGGCGGCGAGTTCTGCCCAGTGCGCTTTCAGATAGGCTGCGGTAGAGGCAGGCACGAGAGACAGCAGTTCCGGGGAAATTCGGTTTGCTTCAAGCAGGGCGCGGACGCGGGAAGCGCTGATCGGCTGATTGTCGAACTCCTTTCGCGGAAGCACATCGAGGGAAATGCCGGCAGGCGGCAGAATCTCCTGCAGCGCGCGGTTATAGCGCGCCGTCGTTGGGTCGAGCTGCTCGGAGCCCACAAAGCGAACTGAAATCTGCAGGCTGGGGGCAATACAGTGCGCAAAGAGACTTGCGTCGAGCTCACACTGGAGTGCGGCGGCATCCTCGCCAGCTTTCAGAAAATAGGTCGGAAAGGTATTTCCGGAGATCATATAGGGACCGCTCAGGAACGAATATACATTTGAAATATTTCGAACGCCTTCTTTGACAAGTTGAAAACGAACACTGGTCGGAAACAGTGAGCGGTCTTCTTCAACCACAAAGAGACAGAGAATATCGACTTTGGCAGCTGCATATTCGGCAAGTGCGAGATGTCCAAGCGTAAATGGATTACAATTCATCACAATTGCGCCGACTTTTTTACCGGCGAGCGGCGGCAGAGCTTTGGCTATCTTCGCAGTAAAGCGCTCGGGACCGTTCGGCAGATTTTCGAGCATGGCAAGTGCCGAAGTCTCGGTCAGCAGGCGGAGGCCGCTTGCGGAAAAGAGCCTGGCCTTTTCGCGGCGGGTGATGACGAATAAGTCAGACAGCCCGCGCTCAAAGCGGTTTTCGATGAGCGCCGAGAGCAGCGCGCCGAGTGCGTTTTGCCCGCGGATCGCTCACTTACGGCAAAACATTTGAGAAGCGAACCCGCCGCACAGCCGCAGCCGACCAGCGTTTCATTGGCATCGAAAATGCCAATGGCTGTATCGAGATCCGGCTCGCACTGGAGCTGATTTGCCGCGAGGAAAGCCGTCAGTTTATCCCGCTCTGAGGGGTAGGAGAGCAAAATCTCTCCGAGGTGAAAGTCTTCGGTCATAGTCTCATCCTTTGAGAAACAGGTCAGTGGTTGCTGTCTAGCATAGCATAGAGCGAAAAAAAACAAAACGCCGGGGATGTGCCCCAGCGTTTTGTTTTCGAAACTGCAAGCGTTTAGTCAGCGAACTGGAAAGGCTTGATCTGCCGCACGACATCCATGATGCTGCCGTCGCGCGCCTCGATGATACCGACCACGCGATCGCCAAACTGTACGCGCTCCGGCTCGCCGGTCATCGCATAGGCAATGTCGCGGAGCTCCTCGATGCTCTTTAACGGGAGAGCGGAATCTTTCAGCGCGTCCACGAGATCCTGACGTTTCGGGTTGATTGCGATGCCGTAGTCGGTAATCACGACGTCCACATCCTCGCCCGGCGTCGTGACGGTTGTCACATCTGTGCAGACCGACGGAATGCGCCCCTGGAGAATCGGCGTGATTACAATTGTGCATTTGGCACCGGCTGCAGTGTCCGGGTGACCACCCTGCGCGCCGCTCACGACGCCGTTTGAGCCGACCACGACATTGCAGTTGAAGTGGACATCGACCTCGAGCGCCGCGAGAATCACGAAGTCGAGCTTGTTGACATAAGCGCCCTTGTTGAACGGATCCGCATACTCTCCCGCCGTGATGTAGTGATGGTTTGGATTCGTCGCTGTGAATCGCATATTCGTCAAAGTCCTGCGTGTCCACGAGCGTGCGCGCAAGGCCCTCTTCGAGGAGCTGGCACATTGGCTTTGTGATGCCGCCCACGCCGAAACTCATGTGAATATTTTTTTCACGCATCACATCTGCCAGCGAGATGGTGCTCGCAATCGAAGCGCCGCCCACGCCGGTCTGATAGGAAAAGCCGTCCTTGAAGTAAGGCGTGCGCTTCACGACCTCGGTGCAGTAGTTGGCCATGAGCAGCTTTCTCTGGTCAGAGGTCGGCTTTGCCGCGCCAGTCGCAATCTTCGTGGGATCGCCGATTTCATCGACGACGACGACATAGTCCACGTAAATCTGGCTGATCTGGTGAGGCCAGTTCGGGAACGGAACGAGGCAGTCTGTGACTGCGACGACCTTGTCCGCATAAAGTGCATCCGGTGCGGAGTAGGAGAGCACGCCGCAGTTTGCCTTGCCGCCGTTTGCATTCAGGTTGCCGTACTCGTCTGCAGTTGGCGCACCGATAAAGGCGATGTCAATATGCGTTTCGCCGGACTCGATTGCGCGGACACGGCCACCGTGGCTCCGCATGATCGCGAGCCCCTTAAGGCGTCCCTCTGAGATGGCCTTGCCAATCTCACCGCGAACGCCCGAGCTCTGGATATTTGTGATCGTGCCGTCGTCGATCATATAGACAATCGGATTGTTCTGGTTGCCCATCGACGACGCACAGATTGTGATATTTTTGATGCCGAGCTTATGCACCTCTTCCATGACCATGTTGAGAACCCTGTCGCCCTCGCGGAAGTGGTGGTGGAAGCTCAGGGTCATGCCATCTTTGATGCCGCACTGTAAGAGTGCATCTTTGATCGACGGGAGGAGCTTTGAACCCTCAGAGTTGATAACTGGCTTGACGCGCGCGCCGCTTCGGCGGTACTCTTTGCCGTCCATCGCATGAGAGCCGCGGAACACATCCTTCCCGGTCGCCTGTAAAATTTCCTCCGGAATATCTCTGCCGACTGCATTTTTCATTTAGAGTTCCCCCTTGTACACGCCGGATGCCTTGGCGAGCGCGATGACGCGCTGCGCGCCGTCGTAGAATGCAATGTCAATCATCTTCCCATCCACTGTAAAGACGCCAATGCCCTCTTTTCGTTTGGAATCAATCTCGCGTATTACCTTTTCGGAGAAGATAATCTCCCTTGTGCTCGGCGTAAATACCTCGTGGACAATCGGAATCTGGCGCGGGTTGATGATGGACTTGCCGTCAAAGCCCATGTCCTTGATCAGTATGACTTCCTTTCGGAAGCCGTCGAGATTGTCGAGATCCGTCCAGACCGTATCAAAGCACTGCACACCCGCCGCGCGCGCCGCAATGATCATCTGTTGACGCGCGCCCATGAGCTCTACGCCGGTGCCTGTGATCCTGGTCTGCAAGTCCTTCGTATAGTCGCCGCCCGAGAGCGCAATGCCGATCATGCGATCGGAGGAAATGCAGACTTCATAGGCGTGCATCACGCCTTTTGCAGATTCGAGCGCCGCCATTAAGAGCGTGGAACCTTCCGGGCGCGAAAATTCATGCTCTGCGCGGAGCACTTCCTCTTCAACGGCCTTTACCATCTGTGCATCCTCGGTCTTCGGAATGCGAAGTACATCGGCGCCGCCGGCAACCGCGCAGCGAATGTCTTCTTTCCAGTATTCGGTGTCGAGGCCGTTGATGCGAACCACGCGCTCAGAATCGCGGTAATCCACGGTTTTCAGCGCCTGATAGAGCGAGAAGCGCGCGGTATCCTTGGCAGTCACGGCGACAGCGTCCTCGAGATCCAGCATCAGAGAATCTGCGCCATAGAGATATGGATCCTTGATCAAAGATGGTTTCTTCGCGTTCAAAAACATCATGGAGCGGCGCAGGCGCTTCTTATTTGGATGGCTCATCTGACAGCTCCTCCCCACGGAATATTTTCATACTGATCCACAGCGCGGTATACGGCACCTTCAATGCGCGCCTTAATCGTGCAGTCCAGTGCGCCCTTGTCGACAATCGAAATGCGTACATTGTCAACGCCGAGATCTCTCAGGGTTTCAAGCACCACTTTTTTGATCTGGTTGCCAAACTGGTGAATGACTGCGCTCTCCAGCGAAAAATCAATCTTGCCGGTTCCCGGTTCCACGGTGACCTGACAATCGCTGGACTCTAAGGTACCGGCGACCGCCGGCTTTTTGATCTCCATAGCTGCCTCCTTTTGATGAGATACTATTGTCTGAATTCATTGTAACTTTTGTGGGGGCTGGACTTCAAGGAATTTATTGACTATGATGAGTATAGCGTTTTTATTATGCAATTAGCGTGAGGGAAAAGGCTTGAACGAACGACAGATCAAATACATGCTGACCATCTTCCGGGAGGGCAGCATCAGCCGCGCTGCGGAAGTGCTCTATGTGTCACAACCTTCTGTGAGTCAGATGGTGCGAAAGGTGGAGGAAGAACTGCGCGCCGATCTCTTTGTGCGTCACACCAACCCGCTGGTTCTGACTCCGGCGGGCGAGTGCTATATGCAGGCGGCGCGCGCCATCCAGAGTGTGCAGCAGAATCTTGATCGCCAGCTTGAGGAGATACGCCTTGGGACGCGCGGCAGCATACGGCTCGGCATGCCCCTGCAGCGCTCGCTTGAACTGCTGCCGGGCATCTTTCCGCGCTTTCACGCGCGCTACCCCGCTGTGAACTTAAAACTCACGGAATCCGGTTCCGATGCGCTTGAGACCATGCTCTTAAATCATCAGTTGGATTTGGCCTGTCTGACTACGAGTGCAAAGACCAATCCATTAAACTATATCCTAGTGAGCCGCGAGGAGCTTGTGTTGCTCGCCTCAAAGAATACAGCGCTCGCCGGGCGCATCGAGGATGGCACACCGATTGACATTCGGGAGGCAGCAGAGGAGGCGTTCATCAGTCTCCGGAGCGGGCACTCAACCCGCATCACACAGAACAGACTTTTCGCGGATGCGCACATTTCCCCCGAAATTCTCTTTGAGACCGAGAGCGTGGAAGTCGCAAAGCACGCGGCAGGTCCCTGTCAGGCGGTTTTTCTCTGCCCGAAAAATTATATTGATATTTCGCCGGAAATCCGAAAGACCTGTGTGGTCTATCCGGTAGTCGGTATTGAGCAGGGGAGACATTTCTATATCTGTCACCGAAAAGACCAGTATCTGACGCACTATATGATTGAGCTGATTCGCCTTCTGAAACCGGATTTTGAGCTGCCGCAGAGTGAAGAATTCCCGGAAGGCTGAGGAAGAGAGAAGCGCAGCAGAGGAGGGATATGCCGCACATGTAAAAACGACTGCCGCAGCGCTGCGACAGTCGTTCTTACTATCTTCTTACATAATTAAGGTGTATCTGCCGCATTACGCCGGGATAATGCCGATGATGATCGCGAAGATCATGCAGAGGAAGGAGAAGCCCCACACATAGAAGAAACTTGAGCGGATATGGTCTTTGATATCCACTTCTGCGAGCCCCACGCCGAGGAGGGTGGCCGGAACCATCGGGCTGATGAATGTCGCGCAGTTGCGGCAGACGACCATCGAGACCGCGATCGGAAGTGCCGGAACGCCAAAGCCCTGACCGATTGATATCATGACCGGGAGCATGCCGTAGAAGTAGCTGTCCGTGTCGAAGGCAAGTGCGAGCGGTACCGAGAGAAGACCGATGACAAGCGGCAGATGTGTGCCGAGCGCTGCGGGCAGAATCATCGTAATCAGATTGGACATGCAGCTCACGACACTCGGAATTTCATTGCCGTCAATCTTGACATTCTTGACTAGGATACCCATGAGCACTGCCGCGCCCATCAGGGTCGTGCACATCATGAGTGCGGGGACTGCGTGTGCGTTCAGCACCTTCTTCTGGAGCTTGATATTAGTATAGTTCACGAGAATTGCAATACCGACGCCGAGCATAAACGGCACATAGCTCGGGAACACATCCCAGATCAGCATGGCGATGACGGCGACTGTGAGGAGAATATTGAAGACAAAGAGCTTCGGGCGCGCGAGTTCGCTAACCTTCTCCTCCTGCGTTGCGGTGATCTCAACCTTGCCTTCGGTCTGCGCGAGCTTGCCGTTCAGACCTGCGCCGCGAGCCTTTTCCTGAAAGCCAGTCAGAACCGCGTGGGCGAGTGCGAGAATAATGCCGAAGATCTGAATTGGCAGCAGCTCATTCCAGAGCTTGCCGGCTTCCATGCCGAGCACCGAAGCCGCGCGCATGGTCGGACCAGCCCAGGGCATCAGGTTCAGGACGCCCATGGCGAGCACAGCAATGCGGAGCAGCGAGGTGGCGCGCATGTGCATTTTCTTGTAGACCGGCAGCATGGCGGGGACTACAATCAAGAAAGTTGAGGCGCCTCCACCGTCTAAGTGTCCGATGATTGCGATGATGGCGGTCATAACCGTGACGCCGATTACGTTGTCGCCGACCAGTTTCATCAGTGCGCCGATGATGACATCGAACATGCCAGCATCGGTCATGATGCCGAAGAACAGAACGGAGAAGACAAAGAGCGCAGCCGTGGGACCGGTGCTCTTAAAGCCCTCCTTGATCAGAGACGCGATATTCTCAAAACTGTAGTAGCCGCCGAGCACCAGAATCAGTGCAAGAACTGACGGAAAGAGAATGAACGCGATGCTCGGGAGGGTTTTGCTCTTGAAGAGCGTCACGACAATGGCAATAATTGTCAAAAACCCAAGTAAGCCGACAGATATTTCATTCATGCTGCTTTGTTTCCCCCTTATACAAGATTGAAATGAATGTATAAGAAATATACAGAAAACTGGAAGAATTTACAAATATCATTTCGCAGGAGAAAGTATAATATTATTCTTATATAGCTGCCTTGTATGCAAGAATGCAGCACAATTTGTGCAAACTTTTGGAGGGAAGATGGAAAATGTCGGGAGAAAATCAGGGCATGGCGCTCGCCGTGGCAGGGGCGGCGCTTTGCTATGACAAGACAGAAGTCTTTCGGGAAGTCAATCTAGCACTGGAACCCGGAGAGTTGCTCGCGCTGCTCGGACCCTCTGGCAGCGGGAAAACCAGCCTGCTCCGCTTGCTTGCGGGATTTTTGCCACTCACAGCAGGAGAAATCTTTTTTGACGGACACTGTGTGAACAGACTTCCGGTGGAGGCGAGAAAACTCGCGATGGTTTTTCAGGAACACCGTCTGTTTCCGGCGCTCACAGTCAGCAGGAATCTGGAAATCTGCCTGGCTGGCACGTCGGATTTCCGCGTGACCGCAGAAGAGGCGAGGGAGCGGATTGCAGATATTCTGGAGCGGCTGGGACTTGACGGGCTCGAGGTGCGCTTTCCCGGG
>CALLVJ010000248.1 GCA_938010625.1 uncultured Stomatobaculum sp.
AAAACAGCTGGAATCGTGCCGACGGTGGTCGTTAAGCCGGTCGTCATGCCGAGTGTGCCTGCTGTAGTCAGGAACACAAGGTAGGTCGGCGTATTGTCGAGGAAGCTTGAGAGCAAGCCCGTAGACCAGAACATCTGAAAGGGTTCGGTGATGCCGAGCTTCGGCCCCATTTCCTTGAGGATGATGAGTGCCGGCTGCATCGTGATGAAGATGCCAATAAAAAGTTCAGCGACCTCCTGGATAGCGCTCCAGGTGAAGTGGTTCGTGCGGCGGATGTTTTCAGGTGTTGTCTTGAAGGAGAGAAAGGCTGCCGCGAGAATCAGGGCAATTTCGATGATGGTCGGGAAGCCAAGCACCACTTCGCCGACAATGTGAATGCCGCGCACTGTGCCCTCTGTGGTCTGGAACAGGGAGGTGCCTGGTAGGGTGCCGCCAAGCACCACGGCGATGATAATCATCAGCAGGAAGAGAATGTTGTGGGCGCCGCGGAGCGAGAGCTCTGTGCCGGGTTTCGAGATGTCTGGGCGGTAGCCGTTTGTCACGTCCTTGAGATAGTAGTGTTTGTCGAGCTGCCAGAACACCGTCAGCAGGATCACAAGGTTGAAGGCGAGAATCGGGAACAGATTGAGACTCCAGAGGAAGGGCACACCGCGCATAAATCCCATTAAGAGCGGCGGATCGCCGAGCGGTGTGAGACAGCCGCCCATGTTTGAAATCAGGAAGATGAAAAAGATCATGATGTGGCGCTTCTGGCGTCTCCAGGAATTGATCTTGATCATCGGGCGGAGCATCAACATCGAAGAACCCGTGGTGCCAATCAGGCTCGACAGGAAAGTTCCAATCAGCAGGAACAGCGTATTGACGAGCGGAGAGCCGGCGAGGTCGCCTTCAAAGGTGATGTTGCCGGCCACGCAGAAGAGACCAAAGAGCATCACAATAAAGGAGAGATAGTCATTCAAGACAGTTTCGAGCACAGTCTCGGAAGCCTTTAGCGGTCCGTACATTGCCGTAAACGGGACAATGAAGAGGAGAGACCAGAAGATGACCGCGTGAACGCGGTGTTTTTCCCACCACTCGCCGGCGACGAGTGGCATGATTGCAATGCTGAGCAACAGACCCGCAAACGGGAGGCACAGCCACAGTGGAAT
>CALLVJ010000249.1 GCA_938010625.1 uncultured Stomatobaculum sp.
CGTATTGTCGAGCGCGTGCCCCATGTGCAGCTGCCCCGTGATATTCGGCGGTGGCATCACAATGCAGAATGCCTTCTTCTTCTCATCCACCTCGGCGTGAAAATAGCCGCGATCCATCCATCTCTGATACAGCTTATCCTCAATCTCCGAGGGCGCATAAGTCTTCGGGAGTATTTTCATATTCAGTCCTCTGCTTTCGTCTTATCCGGAAGAGTCTTCAAACCATGCTCCGGTATTCTTCCCGCCACTGCGCAATGACTTTTTCCTCCATTGCGCGGCGCTTTGTCTCATCCTGTTCGGCAAAGATGGCTGTGACCTCCTTTGCCTCCCTGCCCTTTGCCGCGCGCGCTGTCACCTCGCGCAGCTGCGCATCCCAGCGCTCTTTCTCGCTGTCCCGCACCTCTGGCAGTTCCCGCCGAAAACGCGCGCGAAGCGTCTCATCCGTTTCACTCTCCGCGAGAAAGTACATGCGTTTGATGGTATTCCGGTCTCTCCCGAGCGCATAGGCTGTCCGAAAGCAGTCAAAGGCGCGCTCCGCGAGAAAGAGATTTGCGAGCGCTGCGCCCTCGCGGTCCAGAAGGCGGCTCTTCAAGGCGCGATCCAGCCTATCATCTGCGAGCGCTCTCTCGTAGGCACCGACCGCCTTGCCATACTTCTGAAGCGTAAAAAAAATATCGCCCCGCTTTAATTCAGCTCTCTCCCGGGGCAGCGCCAGATATTCCTTTGCGTCCTGCAGAAAAATGCTCTGCTGCCTCGGGCTCGCATAGCCGCTCCGCGCGAGAAAACGCGCGAGCACTTCTTCATTCCGCGCATTCTCGCCCCGGCAACCCCGGAGTTCCCGCGCGAGCGCGGGCCGCAACGCCCCCCGCTCCACAAAGACAAAAAATGCCTCCCCGACAAAATTCTCGAGAAACAGCGGCGGGTACTTGAGAATCAGATAGGAGAGCTCCTCTGCGGTCTCCACATGCAGACCAAGATCCTCCAGATAAAGCCGCTCTCTGGGATTGTTTTTTTCGACCAGTATTACTCCCACAGTTCCACCTCCTGCGCGAGTTCCTCTCCGCCCGGCGGATAAATCTCCCCAAACCCGGCATCGCGAAGTTTCAGCGAAATGGTGCGTTCATCCCGGAAGCAAAAAGAGCAGTCAACATAACAGGTCTTCTCCTCCCGCTCCGGCAGAAAAGTAAGCGGTACGCTGCGTGTCTGCGCCGTGCCGTGTGGACTGGCTCCGACTGAGAACAGCAGCTCTTTTCTGTTCTCCGGGAGCAGGCGGAAACTGCCGCCTGCCGTGAGCAGCGCTTCGCCTGCCTCGGCGAGCACCAGCTCCCGCTCTTCGCCTCCCTGTTTTACCAGCATAGAAACCTGTGCTGCCGCTCTGCCCGCGCAGACAAGGCGCGGCGCTGTGACAGCAGCCTCCGCCATGCGACAGGCCTGCAGTGCGCCGCGCGCAAACAGCTCCTTTTCCTGGTAGAGCTTCCGCTGTCCCCTGCAGACTGCACGCTGAAAGCCCTCTGACCAGCTCATGCGGTTGAAGCCTTCGCCGGTCAAAATGACACTCGAAAAGTGGCGGTTCCGGAGAAGCCGCTCCGCGCTTGCCGTGAGCACCTGGTCAGCCATGCGCTCGCCCTGCGGTGTCGAGAGCATGCGGAGCGTAAAGGCATCGCGGAGCTTCCGCTGTTCTGCATAGAGACAGCTTCTGCCCTTCTCTTTCTTTTCGCGCGCCGTATAGAAGCAGAATGATTTCTCTGCGAGATCAAAAAGTCCCACCTCACCGGCAGCAAGCAGCGCTGTCTCCGCCGACACAAAGGCGAGGAAACTCTCCTCACGGCTTATAATGCGGGCTTTCTCCGCCGAAAAACCAAACTGCGGCAAAAGCGCCGCGAGCTCCCGCACAAATGGCAGCTGGTAATCCGGCAGCACAATGACGGTGCAGAGATCTTCCTCTTTTTCACCTCCGAGCACTTGCTTCCGTGCGAGCTTCAAAAATCGCGCCAGCAGTTCCACGGCGCGGTATTCAGTGTCACCAACAGTAAGAAGGCCATCCCGCTCGCTCTCGGCAAGCAATCCCTGCACCATACTGCCTCGCCCCGCGAGCGCTTTTTCATAGGCCTCGGTGTCGATGTACCAGCGGTCTTCCCGCTTGTCACGGCAGAGTTCTGTGCGGAGTGAGAGTTTCCGCTCCCGTTCGCCGGAGACAAGCAGGAGCTTCGCGTCTGTGTTCGAGAGATCAATTCCCAGATATTGCATTGACATCGGCTCCTCTCTGCGTCACCAGGGACGCCATACTGTCCGCACCAAAGGAGAAAAGTTCGCGCCGCGCCGCGCGCGCAGCGGCATAGGCAGAGAGCTCTGCCTCCAGTTTCTCCTCTTCGCTGCCCAGCAGTTCGCCGAGCCGGTTCAGACGGGCATAAGCACTGCCGCGCGACATGCGCTCTGTGCTCTCGCAGAGCGCGGTGCGCTGCACGACTTCGCCGCTCTCGGCCTCCAGGACACGATACTCTTCGGTCTCACCGGAAAAGAGCACGCTGCTCCTGAGGTAAATTCTGCCAAAGAGTTCGATGCAGTCTGCGCGGCGAAAAGCTGTCTCGCCCGGCAGCACACGGCTCTCAATGATATAGCGCCTGCCTTCCTCGCCCCGGAAGGAAAAGAGGGATCGCTCCAGCAGCGCATCCGGCAGTTTGACCTTTCCAGCGAGCTGCTTGCTCTCCGGCAGAAAAATTTTCTGCTCGGAAAGCATCTGCAAAAAACGTTCGGCGAGCATTTTTTCCCGCGCGCCAAGCGTTTCGAGCGACACATAGTAGTGTAACAGCGCACAGGCATAGAGGCACGGCACTTTGGGCATCTGCTCCGCGTAGTCCTCCATGGCGCACGCCTGGTCTGCTGTGAGTGGCACATCTGAGAGAATATATTCACCCGCGCAGACCGTGAAATACGCCTCTGCGAGCTCCCGCTGCACAGCGCCCTGCTTCTCACAACAGGCAAAGACCCAGCGGATCTCACTGCGGTCGCCAAGGAAGAGCTGTCCTGCCAGCACACGCGCCGGCAGATCAGCAGGCTCTGCGCCCCGCTCTGTCACAGTGTGCAGCAGCCCTCGCATCTCGCCAATACCGCCATTATAGTGCGCTGCCAGATAGCTGAGCACGGCCTGGTCGGCCTTTCCACTGCGGAAAACCAGTAGCGCCAGCTTGGTAAAAGTCTCGTCCGATGGTGCCTTTCCTGACTGCAAAAGCTGTGAAAGCAGTCTGGAGAGCGCTGCCGCGTCCACCTGACGCGGCAGATATTCCTGCAGAAGCTCATAGGCCTCCTGCCAGTTCTCCCGCTGCACGAGGAACGAAAAAATTTCTGCGCGCTCTTTTTCGCTGAACGCTGCCTTGTCGCTCCTCTGCAGATAGCCCTCGCAGCGCGACTTGTTTGCGAGCAGCGCCGCGCGAATCCGGCGCTTGCAGCTCTCGGCGAGCGGCATGTGTTCGAGACCAAAGCGGAGTGTCCGCACGCCCTCATCGTCCAGATTCTCATTTGCCTCCTCCGAGCGCTGCAACAGTTCGTCGAGCTTTCGAAGCAACACGGCAGGCTGCTCCGGCGCGAGAGATTCGCACTCTGCGAGATACTGCGGCAAATCAAAAAGGGCCTGCTGCTGCAGTGTTTTCGGCACACGGCGGTTGCCCGCGCTGTCCTCGGTGAGGAGCAGCGCATGCGGCGAATAAAGCGGCAAATAGGCCTCGCCTGCCTGAAATGCCACCTTTTCTTCCCCCTCGAGCTCCGGATAGACAGCGACCAGGAAGCGATCTTCCGCCCGCGTCGCTGCGACATACTGTGTCAGCAAGATGCGCGGCAGCACGGCTGCCAGCTTCTCGTCAATCATTCCATTCCAGAGCAGCGCCTCATAAATCGGCGCGAGACTCCTGCTCACCTTGCCGGCGATCAGTTTTCGGAGTCCAAAGTCCTCGATCTCGCGGCGGTATTCCCGCCAGATGCCGGGCTCTTCGCGCCGGCGCTCGCAGACCTTTCGGTAGAGCTTCGTGCGGCTCTCCTCGCCGAGCGTATTGTCAAACAGAAAATATAAGAGCAGCTCGTGCGGCAGCGGTTCTGTCGCATCCTCCGGCATACTCTCGAGCAGTGCCTCATAGAGCCCCGGAATACGGAGATCCAGTCGCACTGCCTCTCGATACCAGTCATAGGCCGCACGGTCACGCGCCCTGCGCCGCAGCGCACTGCGCACAAAAACCTCGAGCAGCTCCTGCTGCGGCAACTTTTGGTAGACTGCGCGCAGCACGCGGAGAGAAGCGCCATTTTGCTGCTCTGCCTCGGACGCGAGACTGGCGACCCGCCGCGCAATAGTCCTGGTCATCGCCTGCTCCCGAAGGAGAAAGCGGAGCACACTGAGCGAAACCGGCGTGAGATCCGCAAGCGCTTCCCTGCGCTCGCGGAACATGCGCCCCAGAAGCGCATAGAGATATATGCTCCGGCTGCCCCGCCGGTAGCAGAGTTTTAAGATTTTTCCCCACCTTGCTGCGCGCGCCGCAGGATAATCGGGCACGAGGAGCAAAAGCAGCGGCAACAGTTCCGCATCGCCATTCCGTGC
>CALLVJ010000250.1 GCA_938010625.1 uncultured Stomatobaculum sp.
CTTTAAGAGGTTCATCTCTCGATCATATTCAGGGCTCCGGACGCGCGCCACTGTATAGTCACAGCCGAGCTTCTCTGCGACCAGTGCAGTCAGAAGGTTCACCTCGTCGCTATTGGTCACTGCAATCAAAAGGTCAGCTTCCTCTGCTCCCGCCTCCCTGAGAATCTCAATCGAAGCGCCGTTGCCCGGCACAACCGCGACATCCAGCTTTTCCTGCATAAATTCAAGCCGGTCCGGATTGGTGTCCACGACTACTACTTCATGCCCTTCTCTCGAGAGCTGTTGCACGAGCAGTTCGCCTATTTTTCCGTTACCTACCACAATAATCTTCATTGGTTCAACAAACACCTTTCTGATGGTAAACAGTTTTTTTATCATAGCACACTTTTCCGCGAAAAATGGTTGCTTTGGTCTGTATTATTTTTTGATTCCTCTCTTGTCATCGCGCTGCTATGCGACTATAATGCTTTTGTAAACTTAATAGACACTAGTCTATTAAGTTCCAATTGTTCATTACCGGTGTGGAGACCGGCTGTACCGCATAAAAAAGAACGCAAAAGAAACAAAGGAGTCTTGTACCATGAACATCAACAGAGCACATCAGAGAAAACGGCTGTGCCGAAACAGCCGACAGCTTGCAGCTCTTGTACTCGGCTTGAGCCTTGCGCTCGAAACGCCCTTAGCTGCGCGCGCCGAAGTGACAAGCGGCGTCCATCCGACGGTCGATGAGGCCTACTATGTGACACTCGACAGTTATGGCAATCCGACCGATGCCGCAGTCGTGAAGAGCTATGCGTTAAACGGTGCGACTGAGATTGTGGATCACGGAACCTACGACAGCGTCGAAAACCTGACCAACAGCGTGAAGCCCGAGATCAGCGGTGACACGGTGCGCTTTTCGCTCGGTGAAAGTGCTCCCGCGCATTTTTACTTTGAGGGCAAGACCCGCACGCCGTTTGAAAATCTGCCTTTTCAGATTTCCATTCAGTATCTGTTAAACGGCGTTCCGACCGACGCCTCGAAACTCGCAGGCGAAAAGGGTGTGGTCGAAATACATATCCGCGCTGTTCCGGATCCCTCGAGCAGCGACTATCAGAAGAATAACTGGTTTCTGACTGCTGCGGCAGTCTTTAACCAGAATGACATTCTCTCGCTCACAGCGCCGGACGCTCAGGTACAGACCATTGGCAACTTGAAGACCGCCCTCTTTGTCTGGCTGCCGGGGGAGGAACAGGAATATGTGCTTTCGGTCGGCACAGACGACTTCAGCTTTAACGGCTTCACTTTCCTGCTCGGACCTGTCAATGCCTCCGGCCGCCTCAGCGATCTGAAAAAATTACAGGACGACAAAAAAGAGCTTCAGGACTCCTGGGATCATCTGAATACCGCGAGCGACCAGCTCTTTGACGCGATGGATGGCATGCAGAGCAAGTTAAACCAGGCGGCAAATGGTCTCGACGGTTTGAATCAGGTCCGGAAGAATGTGCAGAGTCGCGAGAGCGAATTCTACGGAAACCTAGACAACTTTCTCGGCAACATGGACGGTCTCAGCGCAGCGCTTGCGCCCGCGAGCGGTCATCTGAATGCCGCAAATCAGACCGTCGGTGAGCTGCAGGAAAATCTCTCCGCCGTCAATGACAGCCTGCTCGCGTTGAAGCAGCACTTAAAAGAAAGCGAGGGCACACTGACCTCACTCCAGGACAATATGAGCAGTTTCCAGGATGCGAGCGATGATCTCGACAGCGACAGCCGCAATATCAAAAACGACATCCGATCCCTCCGCAGTCTCAGCGCTGACGGCAAGACCGCCACGGAGCAGAAAATTAACGGCACGCTGCAGCAGATGAGTGCGCTCTACCAGGGTTACGCGCAGTACATGCAGGCGCATGGCCTGCAGCCCATTGACGCGGGCAAGACA
>CALLVJ010000251.1 GCA_938010625.1 uncultured Stomatobaculum sp.
GCACAATGCGTTTCTGAACATTGACAATGTGAAGATGTCAAAGTCGCTCGGCAACTTCAAGACAGTGCGGCAGATCAGTGAGGAGTATGATCTCCAGGTGCTTCGCTTCTTCATGCTCTCAGCGCACTACAGAAGTCCGCTGAACTTCTCGCGGGAGATGATGGACGGCGCGAAGGCGAGCCTGGACCGCATTCTGACCGCGATGGAGCATCTCAGCGACTGTCTTGCGGCGACGAAGACCGAGACGCTCACTGCGGCAGAGGAAGAGGAACTGAAGGCTTTTGACATGTTCCGGGAGAAGTTTGAGGCCGCGATGGACGACGACTTCAATACGGCAGATGCGATCAGCGCGATTTTCGAGATGGTGAAACGCGCCAATATCACGGTCACGGAAGAGAGCTCTGCGGCCTATATTACTCGCGTGAAAAAGCTCCTCGAAAAGCTGCTCGATGTATTGGGACTGGTCGCAGAGCGGAAGGAAGAGAATCTGGATGCCCGCGTCGAGGCGCTGATTGCAGAGCGACAGGCAGCGCGGAGAGAGAAGAACTTTGTGCGCGCCGATGAAATCCGCAATGAACTCACAGCGATGGGCATTCTCCTCGAGGACACCAAAGAGGGCGTCAAGTGGAAGAGAGCGTAAGTCGGGCAGCACAGTATTCGCCGCTGGTGCTCGCCTATCTCGGCGACGCAGTCTATGAGCTCTACATCCGGGAGCGCGTTCTTGCGCGGGGCAATCAGCCGGTAAACCGCATGCACGGTCTGACTGTGCATTATGTGAAGGCAGAGACGCAGGCAAAGCTCGCGCGTTATCTGGAGTCCAAGCTCGTCGGGGAGGAGTGTAGTATCTTTCGCCGCGGGCGGAATGCGCACGCGAATACGATGGCAAAAAATGCGAGCATGATTGACTATCGCTTTGCGACTGCCTTTGAGGCACTGGTCGGATACTGGAGGCTCAGCGGAAAGGAAGAGCGCTTCCGGGAGCTGGTGGCAGCAGGGCTCGGGGCACTGGAGCAGGAGGAGAGACAGGCGCATGAACGAAAACGCGATTGAAGGGCGCAATGCGGTTCTGGAGGCATTTCGCGCGGGCAAGACGGTTGACAAGCTCTATGTCCAGGAGGGGCTAAAAGACGGACCGATTCTCAGTATTGTGCGGGAGGCAAAAAAGCAGGGCAGCCGCATTCTGTTCTCTGACAAGGAGAGCCTGAACCGTATGAGCCAAGGTGGTCATCACCAGGGCGTGATAGCAATGGTCGCGAGTTATGCTTATGCGGAGCTCGGCGATATTCTCGCAATCGCGCGGGAGAAGGGCGAGGATCCGTTTCTGATTCTTCTCGACGGCATTGAGGATCCCTATAACCTCGGCGCCATTATCCGGACTGCAAATCAGGTCGGCGCACACGGCGTGATCATCAACAAGAATCGTGCCGTTGGCCTGACAGCGAGCGTTGCGCGGACATCGGCGGGCGCGCTGAACTACACGCCGGTCGCGAAGGTCACGAATATGGCGCGCACCATTGAGGAGCTGAAAAAGGAGGGGCTCTGGTTCGTCTGCGCGGACATGGGAGGACAGGTCATGTATGATCTGAACCTGACCGGGCCGATCGGCCTTGTGATCGGCAATGAGGGCAGTGGAGTGGGAGACCTGGTCAGGAAGCACTGCGACCTCTTCGCCGCCATCCCGATGGCAGGAGAGATCGACTCACTGAATGCCTCGGTTGCGGCCGGTGTGCTGGCCTATGAGCTGGTGCGTCAGAGAAGAGGATAGGTCAATGACAGAGCGTTTGGACGAGGAACTTCT
>CALLVJ010000252.1 GCA_938010625.1 uncultured Stomatobaculum sp.
AAAAAGAATTTGAGAGAGGAGAGCGGCGTGGGACTTGAACAACAGGAAAAAATTATTGTGCTGGACTTTGGCGGCCAGTATAACCAGCTGATTGCCCGGCGCGTGCGCGACGAAGGCGTTTATGCGGAGGTCTATGCCTCCGACATTGAGCTGGACAAATTAAAGGCAATGCAGCCGAAGGGCCTCATTTTTACCGGCGGGCCGCAGTCCGTCTTCAAAGAGGAGAGCCAGCACATCGATAAGAAGGTGTTTGACCTCGGCATTCCGATTCTCGGCTTCTGCTATGGCGCACAGCTGATTGCCTATACGTTGGACGGCAAGGTTGAGACCGCACCGGTCAGTGAGTATGGCAAGACCAGAACGGAAATTCGGACAGACGCAGAACTGTTCCGAGGCATTCCGGCGGAGATTTCGACCTGGATGTCCCACACGGATTACATCTCCAAAGTGCCGTCCGGCTTCGCTGTGACCGCAAAGACTGAAAATTGTCCAGTCGCTGCGATGGAAAACAGCGCGCGAAAAATTTATGCGACGCAGTTCCATCCGGAAGTGCAGCACACTGAATATGGAAAGGAACTGATCCACAACTTTCTCTATGATGTCTGCGGCTGCAAGGGCGACTGGCACATGGACAGTTTCGCGGAGGATGAGATTCAGCGTATCCGCGAGACCGTCGGCGACGGCAAGGTGCTGCTCGCACTCTCCGGCGGTGTGGATTCCTCGGTCGCGGCGACTTTGATGGCAAAGGCGATTGGCAAGCAACTGACCTGTGTCTTTGTAGATCACGGCCTGCTTCGGAAGAACGAGGGCGATGAAGTCGAGGCCGTCTTTGGATCGAAGGGCAAGTACGATCTGAATTTTATCCGCGTCAATGCAGGTCCCGAGTACTTCGAAAAGCTGAAAGGTGTCGAAGAGCCGGAGCAGAAGCGGAAGATCATCGGCGAGCAATTCATTCGCATCTTTGAGCGCGAGGCGAAGAAGATCGGCGCGGTCGATTTTCTTTGTCAGGGCACCATCTATGCTGATGTCGTCGAATCCGGCCTCGGCAAGGGCGCTGTGATCAAGTCCCACCATAACGTGGGCGGTCTGCCGAAGAACATCGAGTTTCGTGCGATCATTGAGCCGCTCCGAAACCTCTTCAAGGATGAAGTTCGGAAAGTGGGGCTCGAGCTTGGACTTCCAGAGGCGCTCGTGTACCGGCAGCCCTTCCCGGGACCGGGGCTTGGCGTTCGCATCATCGGCGAGGTCACACCGGCGAAGGTAAAGATAGTCCAGGAGGCCGACAGCATCTACCGCGAGGAGATCAAAAAGGCAGGTTTAGAGAGAACGCTCAGCCAGTACTTTGCGGCACTCACGAACCTCCGCTCTGTCGGAGTGATGGGCGATTTCCGAACCTACGACTACGCCGTCGCACTTCGCGCCGTGAAGACCGACGACTTCATGACCGTCGAGTGCGCAGACATTCCGTTTGCCGTGCTCCAGACCGTCATGAACCGCATCGTGAACGAGGTGAAGGGCGTGAACCGTGTGTTCTATGATCTGACATCCAAGCCGCCGGGGACGATTGAGTTGGAGTAACAGAAACAAATATGCTACTGTTATGGAAGCATTGAAATCAGTGGTTTTTTGCGGCTTGTGGAAACAAAAAACTCTTGAGTGATACTGTTTTGATACTGAAAAGCTGAAAAAACAGGTTCAAAAGGGAATTGTTGAATTTAGGTAAATTGTTTAGAAAGCCTTCTATCGTTATGGTGGGAGGCTTTTGTGGAAGTAGTGAGTGACACAAAACTGAATTTTGGAAGGTAGATATAAATGGATATTGTGAAAAATAATCTTACTAATCTCATACCAATTGTTAATCCAGCATTAAAAATTGAGAATGGTATTAAATTAGCTATTATGTATAGGGTTCTTCCTACCACAGAAATCGACTCTTCAGAATTAGTAAAAGAAGCATATAAAAGATTATATGGTGAAAATATTCCGGAATCGGCAGATACAATATTTAATGCTTTCATTCCTTTTTTGGATTTTTGCAGAGCAAAATTAATTTTATTAAATCATAATGTTAGTAATCTTGAACAA
>CALLVJ010000253.1 GCA_938010625.1 uncultured Stomatobaculum sp.
GAAAATCATAGTCTGCCGCTGGCATTGCAGCGAGCGCTTCTTCCGGCAAGACGAGCTGTTCCGGCATGCCATCCAGCGCCTGCAAAGGCGCTGCGCGAAGATAGAGGCAGGCATACGGCATCCCGTCCCGCTGCTCCACGCTCCGGTAGAGCTCTGCAGTGCGCGCTGTCTGGAAATAGGCATCCGGCGCTTCCCAGGTATAAATTCCCTCGGGCAGAGCGAGATAAACGGCCTCCGGTGTCAGCGTGACTTTCTCGCCTTCCTTCGAAAAATCCGCCTCAGAAAGCTGCGCTTTGACGCCCTTTTCTTCAATCGGGCAGCGGATACAGAGCTCCCGCGCTCCGCTTAAAAATTCCACCGGCAGTCCCTCCGGAAATAAGAGCGCTGTGCTCTTGCCGCCATCAGCCGCGCTGACCTGAACGGGAACTTCCTCGGTCTCTGCCTCATTCACACCGGGCAATTCTGCCAAAAAGCTTCCTGTCTCTGAAAATGTGCAGTCAAACTGGCTGGTCGACAGCGTTTCCTCAACCTGCAGCCTGCCGTCCCAATAGGCGTAACCGGTTCCCATGACTGCAAGACAAAGCGTGAGCACTGCGCCAGGCAATATTTTTTTCGGCAGTCCCCATCTTCTCATCTCCCTGTCCTCCTGCTTTATTCCTGCACTGTCAATAAGCTGTCACATTTCCCGGCGAAGACCGCCGCCTCGACCCGGCTCTTTAAGTCAAGCTTCCCGAGTATGCTGCTCACATGTTTTTTGACCGTGCCAAGCGTGATGAAGAGCCTCTTTCCAATCTCCGCATTGGAACAGCCCTGGCGCATGAGGCAGAGCACCTCGACCTCGCGCTCGGTCAGGCTCTCCAGTTTTCGCTCCTCTTCGGCCGCCAAATTCAGCTTCTCCATCAGCGCACTCGAATAGAACTTATTGCCGCGCTGCACGGCTCGCAGACCGAACATGATCTCATCAATGAAGGCGTCTTTCAGAATATAGGCGTCCACGCCCATCTCTCGCGCGCGGAAAAAATCACCCTCCCGGGAAGAAGAGGTGATGCAGATGGTTCTGACTTCACGTCGGCTCTCTTTGAGCCACTTTAAAAAGTCGAAACCGCTCTCTCCGCCGAGGCGGAGGTCAACAAAGGCGATGCTCACAGCGGATCTGTTAATGCACGACATGGCCTCATCCACCGTACCTGCCTCGAGAACCTCTTCTTCCGGATAGTACATGTGTATAATCTGCTCCAAGCCCTTTCGCGCCAGCGGATGGTCATCCACAAGTAGATACATATACTTTCCCCCTTTTTACCGCTCTCACCGGCAAGGTGAGTCTGATTTCCGTTCCCTTGTCCGGCACGCTCTCAATCGAGAGTGTGCCGCCAAGCAGTGCTGCAACCTTTTTCATACTCCGGATGCCCTTTCCTCCCTGTCTGACCGGGCTTCTTTCCTGAAAACCACTTCCATTGTCCCAGACAGTCAGCACAGAACATTCGGCCTCTGCGCGGACTTCGACCGAAATCCGGGAGGCACTGCCGTGGCGCGCGGCATTGTTGACTGCTTCGCAGGCCACGCGGTACAGAACTGTCTTCTGCGCAGCCGAGAGCAGTTCTGCGCCGGCATCAACCTCGACCGGAATTTCGACCTTGTACTGTCGCTCTGCCTCTGCCATATAGCTGTTCAGCCGCCCGGTAAAACTCTGTTCTCCACTCTCTGCGAAGTGCCGCCCGTAAACCGTCTCTCGCAGCTCCCGCATGGTGAGTGCTGCCGTTGTCTCGAGCGAGAGTATGCGATCCAAGATTCCCTTTTTCTCTGCCTCTTTGCCTTTTACAAAGAGTTCCAGCTCTTTCAAGCTGCAGGTTAAGCCGAATAATTTCTGAATGACTGTGTCATGAATTTCGTCGGCAATCCGATTCTTTTCCTCTGCCGAGATATAGGCCTCCATCTGGCTCTGCATGTCCAGACCGCGGAAAATGATGCCGCAAAGCCGCACATAGAACTCCCTCTCCCGGCGAGTCAGCTCCGCCATAATGGGACCCTCCGCCTCTATGGCTTCTGGATTGGCGGCTTCCATCATCAGGATGCCGCCTCCTCCGCTGCTCTCAAGCGGAACAACTTCATAGGATTTCCCGCTGACCCGAACGATCTCCGGGCACTTCGCCTGCGATACAACACGCGACACCAGTTCTTCGCCCTGCTTTTGCGGCATCCCGCGAATCATGACTTCCTGTATGGTCTGCTCTTCGCTCCAGCGGAGCAGCACTGCCCCATTCGGCGAGACGCTCCCCGCGACCAACGTCGCGAGCTCTCCGAGCACCCGCTCGGCGTCAGTCATCGCCATGAGTGCAAAGCCCTCATACATGTCGGCGACGCGCGCCAAGGCATGTTCTGTGCGCCGGTTCTCCTCGACCAGACAGGCATTTACTGCTTTCAGTTCTTCCCGTCCTGCGCGGACAGATTTCTCGGAGCAGCGCAGCACATAGAAGGTGCCGAGCATCATGAGTAAACCGACCAGAATATTGCTCTTGAGACGCACCAGATCGCCATTGCTCTTGCCCGCGAGCGCACAGCCGAGACACCAGAACACCGCAAGCAAGGAGATGCGTCCACTCAGATTTCCGCTCAGACTGATCAAAATGCAGCAGAGGCCGTACCAGAGATACGAGCTCGAGAGCCCGCCGCTCAAGTAGATGAAAATGCCATAGGCCGTGAGTTCCAGTCCCAGAATGGTACCAATCGCCCGCTGGCTCCGCTCTTCCTTTAAGGTCTCAGCCCGAAGATAGAGCGCATTTCCCATCAGGCAGGAGAGCAACATGCCAATCACAATTCCAATGGCAGCCGGACTTCGGATGTCACGCAGCTGCATCCCACTCAAATAGGCCACCGTAGAGAGCAAAAGGGAGGCAAAGCGAAAACGAATACAGAGTTCAAGATATTCATCCCGTTTTTCCGCCGTATCTCCCATACAAGTCCCCTTCCAGTTTTCCGCGCACATTGAAATTCTGTCAATTTTCTTACGTACCGTTTGCAGTCATATTTTGTATGTCAAAAGGCAGAAATCGTTTTCCTTTCACAATACGCTCAGTTTACTCTATTTTCGTCAGTATAGCGCAAACCTCAAACTATTACAAATTGATGAAGGCCTCCGCGCACATCTTATTGTACACTTTTACGCTTTTCTGTCGCTTTCTTCCGGGAAATCCAGTGATTTCTCGAAAATTTACATCTTTGGAACCATCTTTTTGGTGTACAAAAGACGGATACAAAAACGAAGGTGTTATACACAAAGAGAAGCGGTGTGCTTTC
>CALLVJ010000254.1 GCA_938010625.1 uncultured Stomatobaculum sp.
CGCACTTAAAGAAGACCTTCAACGAGGGCACGGTCAATGAGAAAGTCGCCTTAGACGATCTCTCGCTGACCCTTCCGGACGGCGATTTTGCGGCGATTGTCGGCTCTAACGGCGCCGGCAAATCCACCTTTTTCAATGCGATTGCAGGTAGCTTTTATGTCGATGACGGCGAGCTCTTTCTGGACGACATGGACATTACGTTTCTGCCAGAGCACAGGCGGAGCCGCATGATCGGGCGCCTGTTTCAGGATCCGCTGCTCGGCACCGCGCCGCATATGACGATTGAGGAGAATCTGACGATTGCCTATCTGCGCGCATCCAGACATACAAGTGCTTTCAGCCGCAGCGCAGCGAAAGACAGAATCTTCTTCCGGGAGCAGCTCAGTGAGCTCTGCATGGGGCTGGAAGACAGAATGGAGCAGCCGGTAGGACTTTTGTCCGGCGGTCAGCGCCAGGCGCTGACCCTCTTAATGGCGACTGTGGTCACGCCAAAGCTTCTGCTGCTCGATGAGCACACGGCAGCACTGGATCCGGCAACTGCTGAGAAAGTGCTGGATCTCACCGCACACATTGTGCGGGAGCGGCACATCAGCTGCCTCATGGTGACTCACAACATGCACCAGGCGCTTGAGTTCGGCAATCGCACGCTCATGATGGACAGCGGACGCATCGTCTTTGATGTCGCCGGCAAGGAGAGAGCTGCAATGACGGTACAAAATCTGCTCGACCAGTTCAAGAAGGGCGCGGGCAGCGAGCTTGACAACGACAGAATTCTGCTCTCCGAGTGATGGCAGATGGTAATTTGTGAGTTATAGGACAGAAAGAGTTGGTGAAAAACCCCACGGCGCTAGTAGAACCAAGCGCTGTGGGGTTTTCATCAAATGCCTCGATCATCCTGATGATAGCTACATCCCTAAGAAATCATTTGCCTCATCCGTAATTTAGACCATCTGCCACCAGACGAGTTCAGAATCTTTGCGTTGCAACTGACGGACTATCGAAACTGCGATATAGTAAAACAACAAATTATCGCTTTCCGCGAGGGAAAGAAACAACATAAGGAACAGAGTTGCAGAAACCCGGTCAGTGTCTTGCCGCGGCACTGCACTGTTTCTGTAGCTGTGCCTTCACATAAAATTTTGCCGAACAGGAGATCAAAACGGCTTTTAAGAGATACAGCGTGTCATCGGCGGCAGGTACTTCTGCATAGTCGCGCTGTTCGCGGGTGCAGACCAGAATCTGCTCAAAGAGCGCGCAGAAGCGGTCATAGGCCCTGGGAAGCTCTGCGCTGTTCAGCGCGAACGAGATGAGCGCTGCAATTTCTGAGATGCTGTAGACTTGTTTCAGGATGCAGAGCACAATGGCAGTCGCAACCTGCTCTCTGGAATACTGCTTTTTGACCGGCGCTGTCAGAATGCGGAGCTTCACATAGTTGTTCAGCATGGACGAGGTGAGCGGCAGCGTGTCTTTCCTGCTGTTTTTGTCCGCGGGCAGCAGGGGCGACAGGACTTCGTTGACGAGAGTTACAACCTGATCAGAGTAGAGACCAAGCTGTGGAAGTTCTCGGAAGCGCGGCAGGAGAAATTCGGTCTCCATGGCTTACCTTGTGTGAATGATGCGGCGGGAGGCAAAGCGGGACACCCGGTTTCTGAGGAAGCGAATGCCGAGGAGGACTTCATAGAGCGCGACGGCCTTGTCCGCGAGCAGCAGATCAAAAGCGAGCCGGGAGCTCGGCATGTGTACACTCAGTGGAAACATGTGCGCGCGGATGGCTCTCACCTCGTTGCGGGTCAGACCGAACTCCCGTTTCGCATTGTCCGCGGCCTCCTCTGGATGATAGAAGCAGTAGAGCCCCGGGTGATCATTTTTCTGTGTATAGTCAACAAAGCAGAGATCGTGAAGCAGTCCCACTTTGACGGCGCTGTCCGGGTTCACACCAGTGCGCACAGCGAGCCATGCCATACAGACGGCTACGCGGACAGAGTGATCATGGGTATTGGTATAGATATGACGTGGAAAATGTAATAAGGAGCGGAAGCTCCGGCTCTGCAAAATAGCAATAGATTCGGGAGCTGTTGTCTCTAAGTAGTCAAAATATTTCTGGTTCATGGAAATAAACTCACTTTCTCGCGCGGTGAGAATTCAGTTCGCCGCACTGCCGCTCCCCAGTATAGCGGAAAGCGGGCGCTGAGGCAACGGCTTTGGCACAGGCGTAATTGTGATTTTTTGGAGGAGAGAAAGAAAATTTGCGGCGCATTGCCGTGAAAACGGGTATACTGAGAGGCGGAGAGAACGGCTTTATTTGTGATTTGCCATAGGAGGTGTGAATGCCGAAGATTTCGATTATCATTCCTGTCTATAATGCTGAAAAAGTGCTTGTGCGATGCCTGGACAGCGTGCTCTTGCAGACCTTCACGGATTTTGAGTTGCTTGTCATGGATGATGGTAGCCAGGATGGCACAGCGGCGCTATGCGATGCGTATGCAGCGCGAGATGCCCGTGTCCGCGTGATTCACAAAAAAAACAGCGGAGTCTCTGACACGCGAAATCAGGCGCTCTCGCTCGCAAATGGTGATTATATCCAATTTCTCGACGCTGACGATTGGATTACGCCCGAGGCGACGGCGCTCTTTGTCCACGCTGCGGAGGAGCACCGGGCGGATCTCGTGATCTCCGACTTTTATCGCGTTGTGGATGGCTGGACCGCGAGAAAAGGCTCCATTGCCGAGGAGGGCGTACTGACTAGAGAAGAGTTTGCGGCCTGCATGGCAAAGAGTCCGGCGGACTACTATTACGGCGTGATCTGGAACAAGTTTTTCCGCCGCGATATTGTGGAGCACTATCACATTCGCATGGATGAAAAGCTCCACTGGTGCGAGGATTTTATCTTCAACATGGAGTATATTCTTCACGCCGAGCGTATTTTCGTGCTCCGCGCGCCGACCTACTACTATGTGAAGACCGAGGGTTCGCTCGTGCAGCAGGGACTGAATATTGCCAACATCGTCCGCATGAAGATGAATGTGATCAATTACTACCGTGACTTTTACAAAAAAGTTTTTTCGGAGGAGGAATATGCAGCACATCGACCGGAAATTTACGGTTTTCTGATCGACTACTCGCACGACGACGGCGTGATTCCATATCTGCCCGGTTCAAAGCGGCTCGGGCAGGAAAAGGCTTTTGCGACCCATGTGCCGCGCATGGACGACATCTGGACAGAGCACTACTATGTGGAGTGCCTCGTCCGGCGCTACACAGAGACCATTGCGGCGCGCTTTGGGCTGGAACCCCGGGAGGTTGCGGCGATCAAGTTTCTCGTGAGCTTCGGGCATATTGCAGATATGCAGGAATTTGCAAAATTTCTGCACGTCTCGCGGATTGGCGCGAGCACGCTGCTGGAGTATCTCGCGCTCAAGGGCTATGTGAAGACTGAACTCGGCGCGCCGGAGAGCGCTGTGCTCACGGAGA
>CALLVJ010000255.1 GCA_938010625.1 uncultured Stomatobaculum sp.
GCAACGCTGCCTTCTCCTCATTCCGCTTCTGCATTGCGCTGAGGCCGCCGAGCGCCTTAATCCAGCGGAACACTTTGCCGCAGATATAAATATTATAACAGGGCGGCGTATTGTAAAGCGAATTGTGCGCCGCATAGGTCTCATACTTCAGCATGGTCGGCGTGCCAGGCAGCGCCTCGCCGATTAAGTCCTCGCGCACCACAGCGATCGCCATTCCTGCCGGTCCTACATTCTTCTGCACGCCGCCCCAGAGAATCCCATACTCCGTAATCTTCTCCGGCGCCGCAAGGAAGCAGGAGGAGACATCCGCGACCAAGGTCTTTCCCTTGGCATTCGGCGTCTGGTGAAACACTGTGCCGTAAATCGTATTATTCTTGCAAAAATAGAGGTAATCCGCATCTTCCCGGACGGGAAGATCTGTGCAGTCCGGAATATAGCTGTAAACCTTGTCCTCGCTCGACGCGACGGCGCGCACATCACCGTAGAGTGCCGCCTCCTGCATAGCCTTTTTCGCCCACTGCCCCGTGACGATATAGTCCGCCTTGCGATTTTTCATGAGGTTCAACGGCACCATGGCAAACTGCACATGACCGCCTCCCTGTATGAAAAGCACCTTGTAATTCTCCGGAACACCGAGGAGCTCCCGAAAATCCTGCTCTGCCGTCTCTAAAATATCCTGAAACATTTTGGAGCGGTGGCTCATCTCCATGACCGACATGCCTGTACCTCTGTAGTCGAGCATCTCCTCTGCCGCTTCCTGCAGCACTTCTTCGGGAAGTACAGCCGGACCTGCACTGAAATTGAATACGCGCGCCATCCCTTCTCCTCTCTTCTTGCGAAGTTGCAAAACAAAACAAGCTCTTACGAATCCTTAATATTACTGTATCATATTTTGAGCAATTTTGAAGTTACAAATCGCTCTCATCAAAAACTTCCTTCAGATCCGCCCCCGGCGGGCACATCGGGAAAACTTTCTCATCTGAATCAATCATGACATCCAGCACAGCCGCTTTTCGCCCCGCAAGAACTTCGCGAAGCGCTCTCCGGAATTCCCCGACTGTCGTCACGCGGTAAGCTCTGATCCCCATGGCCTCTGCAATCTTACAGTAATCCACCTGATCCCGCAACACGGTCGAGGCATAGCGTTTTTCGTAGAAGAGCGTCTGCCACTGTCGCACCATACCGAGCGCGTGATTATCCACAATGACCTCAATAAGCGGAAGCCGCTCTCTCGCAACCGTCGCGAGTTCATTCATATTCATGCGGAAGCAGCCATCACCTGCGACATTCACGACCACACGATCCGGCTCTGCGGTCTGCGCGCCGATCGCCGCGCCGAGGCCGAATCCCATTGTGCCAAGACCGCCGCTTGTCAGATAGGTTCGCGGACTGCGGTACTGATAGTGCTGTGCCGCCCACATCTGGTGCTGACCAACTTCGGTCACAATGATCGCATCGTCCGGCGTGAGAGCATCCAGCTCCCGGATCACGCGGGGACCTGTTAGGCCTTCGCCGACCTGCAGCGGGAGGCGCTCCTTTCGCGCCTGGATTTCTGCCACCCACTCTTTGTGCTGCTGGGCAGGCAACGCCGCTGTCAGGCAGTTCAAAAGCTGCGCGGCGTCGCCGATTAGAGAGGCAGTCACATGGATATTCTTATTGACTTCTGCCTCGTCAATGTCAAGCTGTAAAATCTTCGCCTTCGCCGCAAATTGTTTCGGACTGCCGGCAACACGATCGGAAAAACGCGCGCCAACCACAACCAGCAGGTCGCAATCGGAAACTGTGTAGTTTGAAGTCTTGGTGCCGTGCATGCCGACCATACCCGTGTAAAGCGGGTCGTTCTGGTCAAAGGCGCCCT
>CALLVJ010000256.1 GCA_938010625.1 uncultured Stomatobaculum sp.
CCTTGACAACAACAGGTTCCCGATCGCCGTCCCGGACGGCAATACCGGCGGAGTCATAGCCTCGGTATTCCAGCTTCTCCAAGCCCTCCAGCAAAATGGGGGCAGCCTGTCTGCTGCCGACGTATCCAACAATTCCGCACATAAAAATCCTCCTTTTCAATGTATCTATCATACCATGGAAGGGCAAGGGTTTGAACCTCTTGAAAAGCTATGCTAAAATAAGCGCAAAAACGGAAGAGGAGTTGCATGGGAAAGATATTTTGTTTTGGCAGCGACGTGGATACGGATCAGATTATCGCGTCGCAGTACCTCCTGTACCCGAGTGTCGAAGAAATGGCACCACATTGTTTTGAGTCCCTGCACGAAAACTTTGCGTCGGCGGTCAGAGAAGGGGATTTTGTGGTGGCGCGCGACAATTTTGGCTGCGGCTCTTCGAGAGAGCAGGCACCGGCTGTCTTAAAGGCGCTCGGCGTGCGGGCTGTGTTTGCGAACAGCTTTGCGCGCATTTTCTTCCGGAATGCGATTAATATCGGTCTCCCGGTCATTGTCTGCGAGGGTCTGATTGACGAGGTGAAGCCGGGTGAGGCGCTCTCGCTCGATATGGAGAGCGGCGTGGTCACGGTGAAGGGACAGAGCTACCGCTGCACCAAGCTGCCGCCGAAGATGCAGGCAATTCTGGATAGCGGCGGGCTCATCGCCGCGCTGAATCGGGAGGAAGCATAATGGCTATGACGATGGCGGAAAAACTCATTGCGCGCGCGGCGGGCAGAAAAGAGGTACATGCGGGCGATATTGAGACCGTCACGCTCGACTATATGATGTCGAATGACGGCACGACCCATCTCACAATTGACATGTATGAGAAGTTAAGGCATCCGCGCATTGCCGATAAAAATAAGCTCATCTGGATTGTGGATCACAATGTCCCGGCGGATTCAGTGAAAACTGCGGCGTCGCACAAAAAGATGCGCGACTTTGCGCGCACGAACGGCATTGCTTTCTACGAGGGCGAGGGTGTCTGTCATCAGATTATGCTGGAGAATTATGTCTGTCCCGGACAGTTTATCTTTGGCGCAGATTCCCACACCTGTGCCTACGGTGCGCTCGGCGCGTTTGGCACTGGCGTCGGCTGCACTGACTATCTCTATGCGATGGTGACGGGACAGAGCTGGGTGCTTGTGCCGAAGACGCTGCGCTTTCACTTTCGAGGCAAGTTGAGAGAGGGTGTCTGCGCGCGCGACCTGATTCTCACGATCATCGGCAAGATCGGCGCAAACGGCGCAAATTATAAGGCGATGGAATTTGGCGGCGAGGGTCTCGCGGACCGCGCGGCGCTCTGCAATCTCTGCGTCGAGGCAGGGGCTAAGACTGGTCTCTGCGAAGTGGACGAGCAGACGCTCGACTACCTGAAAGCGCACGGCAGAGAGCCGGTCGCAGTTTTGAATCCGGACAAGGATGCGGACTATGAGCAGGTCTTTGACATTGCTCTTGACAGCATTGTGCCGATTGTCGCAAAGCCGCATTTCGTAGACAATGTGGTTCCGGCGACTGATTGCAGCGGGATTCCCATTGACGAAGCCTTTCTCGGCTCCTGCAACAACGGCAGAATCGAAGATCTCCGCGTCGGCGCGGCGTTGATCCGCGGCAAAAAAGTTGCGGACAGCGTGCGCTTTCTTGTGGTGCCGGCGAGCCGCACTGTCTACGAGGAGGCACTCCGCGAGGGCATCTTAAAGACCTTCATGGATGCCGGCGCGATTATCATGAATCCGAACTGCTCAGTCTGTTGGGGCTCCTGTCAGGGCGTGATTGGCGAGGGCGAGACCTTGATCAGCACGGGGACCAGAAACTTTAGGGGGCGCTCGGGACACAAGAATTCATTTGTATATCTTGCGAGCGCGGCGACGGTGACCGCGAGCGCCATCAAGGGTGAGATTTGCACCGCAGAACAGCTTGCAGAATGAGGCGGGATATGGAAGAATTTCAGGGAAACGTTTGGAAACTCGGCGATGATATCGACACCGACATCATCATCCCGACTGAATATCTGGTCTTTCCGACCATTGCCGAGATGAAGCCCTATGCGTTTTCGCCGCTCCGCCCCGAACTCGCGGGCAAGATCAAGCCCGGCGATATCCTTGTGGGGGGCGAGAACTTCGGCTGCGGCTCCTCGAGGGAGCAGGCGCCGGAAGTCGTGAAAGCGCTCGGCGTGCGGGCTGTCATCGCGAAGAGTTTTGCGCGCATTTTCTTCCGGAATGCAATCAACAACGGTCTTCTGCTGATTGCATGTCGGGAACTTCCGGATGCAGTCAAAGAGGGCGATACGATTACAGTTCGGGTCGGCGAGAAAATCACGGCGGGCGGCAGGAACTACAAAATTGCTGCGCTGCCCGACAATCTGATGGAAATTCTGAATGCGGGTGGACTGGTCAAGGCAATGCGGAAGAGAAATGGGCTTACTTGAGATGAAAAAGACAATGATTGAAAAGCTGATCGCCAGAAAAGTCAGGCATGAAGTAGTGCCGGGCGATATCGTGACAGTCAAGGTGCTTCGTATCGACACGAAGCGCAAGCGCATTTCGCTTTCGATCACCAAGGCGAAGCGCGACG
>CALLVJ010000257.1 GCA_938010625.1 uncultured Stomatobaculum sp.
AGCGAAGCCCCCTGGATGCTGACTTCATGAGTCTGCTCATCGGACGGCGGCGGCAGCCTGCGCCTTATATCGTACGCTTTGCGGCGCAGGAGACAAAGCGGGAAAAAGATCCGCTCTGCCTGGAGGCGCTTGCTCTGAAACGGGAATTTGACGAATTGCCGGACATGCCAGTCTCTGTGAATCTCAGAGAGACACAGCTCGGTATCCTCGGAGAGCCAGAAAAATGCGGTGCGCTGCTGCAAAATTATCTGTTCCGGCTCTGCTTTTTTCAGAGTTATCACGAGCTCTCCATTATTCTTCTCTGCAGAGAGACAGACAGCGCACTGTACCGCGCCTTTTCCTGGTGCCCCCAGTTTGATTTGAAGGCATTCCGGAGCAGCGGTATTCTCTCTCACACGCAGCAGACCGAGGCAGTGCTCGGCGGGCTCTTACAGCTCATCAAGGAGAGAAAACGGAAGGCGCTGGAGGGAAAGAAGAGCGGGTGTTTTCTGCCGCAGTATCTGCTGGTCGCCGAGGATGCGCGTCTGCTCGCGAAGCACAGCATTTTGTCCTATCTCGGCGAAACTTCGCTGGAGCTTGGCATTTCACTGATTTACTGTGCGGCGCAGCGGGAACATCTGCCGGAGAGTATCAAGACCATTGTCTCTGTCGAAGGCGGCGGTGAAGGTCTGATCTGCCTGCGAAATGGCCTGATCTCTGCAGAGCGTCTGCAACTCGAGACTTTGGACAATGCTGCGATAGAGAGCGCAGCGCGCCATCTCGCAGGTCTCTGTCACCGCAGGGATGACAGCGAAGAACTTCCGGATAAGCTCGGTTTTCTCGAACTCTTTGGCGCGCAGAACCCGGAGGAGCTGAATATTGCGGGGCGCTGGAAGAAAAACCGTGCAGCGGACGGACTCGCGGCTCCGCTCGGTGTCCGCGCAGCAGAGGATGTAGTCAGACTGGATCTGCACGAGAGTGCGCACGGACCGCATGCGCTAGTCGCCGGGACAACCGGCTCCGGCAAATCAGAGCTCTTGCAGAGCCTGATTCTCTCGCTCGCCCTGCAATTTTCGCCGGAGGAAGTCGGCTTTCTGCTGATCGACTATAAGGGCGGCGGCATGGCAAATCTCTTTGCAGCGCTGCCGCATCTCCTCGGAACCATCACGAATCTGGACGGCGGCGACAGCTACCGCGCGCTGGTCGCGGTGAAGAGCGAACTCGCGAGACGGCAGCGGCTGTTCCGGACAGAAGGGGTAAATCACATTGATGACTACGGGGAAGCTTATCGTGCGGGGCGAACCAGCCTTCCGCTCCCCCATCTCTTTCTGATCGCCGATGAGTTTGCCGAGTTGAAGGCAGAGCAGCCGGATTTCATGGCGGAGCTCATCTCGACCGCGCGCGTCGGGCGAAGTCTCGGCGTTCACCTGATTCTCGCGACGCAGAAGCCCTCTGGCGTGGTCAATGAGCAGATCTGGAGCAATGCGCGCTGCAAACTTGCGCTGAAAGTGCAGACCGAGGCGGACAGCAAGGAAATGCTGAAGACCGGAGATGCCGCGCAGCTCACAAAGCCGGGGCGCGCCTATCTCCAGGTTGGAAATAATGAGCTCTATGAGCTCTTTCAGTCGGCCTACAGCGGTGCTGCCTATCGGCGTGCGGGAGAGGCGGCCGATCAGCGGATTTACCGGCGGACGGCACGCGGGCAGCGGGAGCTTCTGTGCCGCGCCGTGCGCAGTGAGAATGCAGACAGGACAGAGGAGACCGAGCTCAGCGCGGTGCTGCGGGAGATTCAGCGGGTCGCCGTAAGAGAAGGGGTTCATCTGCCGGAAAAGCTCTGGCTGCCGCCACTCCCTGACATGCTGGAACTGCCAGAGGCCGACAGAGCAGCGGGACAGGCGGGAAGCCTTGCCTTTCCGCTTGGGTGTGTGGATATCCCGGAAGAGCAGCGCATGGCTCACTGCGCGCATGATTTTTTGAAGAATGGTAACTTTGCGGTCTTTGGCGCGGGCGGCATGGGTAAGAGCACAGTTCTGCAGGCTGCCGTAATTGCGCTCGCAGAGCGCTACTTGCCAGAGCGCGTTTATTTTTATCTGCTGGATTTTGGCGCGGGAGCCCTGTCTCTCGTGCGGGACTTGCCACATGTGGCCGACTATCTGAACTTTGACGAAGTTGAAAAGCGGAAAAAGCTCATGGCCATTCTGAGGGCTGAAGTGAAGCGGCGAAAGTTGTTGCTCGCCGCTGCGAAGACACCGAATTTTTCGGTGTACTGTGAACAGGCGACGGAGAAACTCCCGGCGATTGTCCTCTTTCTGGACAATTTTGATGCGGTCAAAGAGTTGGAGCCAGAGCTTGATCCCTTTTTTATCCAGCTTGCGCGAGATGGCGCGGGTGTCGGTATTTTTATAGCGCTCACGGCGACCAGACCCGGAGCGCTGCGCTATTCGCTCCTGAATCATATTAAGGACAAAATTTCTCTTTTTCTGCTGGATCCGGGTGAGGTATCCAATGTGGTCGGTCGCAGTCCCTTAAAAATTCCGGAGATCAGGGGCCGGGCGCTGGTGCAGCGGGAGGGCGTACACTTCCTGCAGTGCTACCGGGCAAGTGCGGCAAAGGGAACAGCCTATGGAGAGGCGCTCCGGGCACGCTGCAAAGCCTGCGATCGCGAGACCACAGGCTGGCGGCCGGCGCCGCTCGCAGTGATGCCGGAAGTGTTGACGCCGGCATTGCTCTGGGAGCGCTATCAGCCGGTGAAAAAGCCTTTTGCGTATGCAGCAGGGCTCGATACGGCAGAGATTGTGCCGCGCACGCTCTGCCTCTATGGCAATCTGAACTTGGTTCTCGGCAGGGCGCAGTGCGGCAAGACCAATCTGCTGACACTGCTCTATGCTGCCTATGCGGGTGAGAGCTATGTGATTGACTGCGGCGGGGATCTCTATCCGCTTTTGAAGACACTCGGCGCGCGCTATGCGGGCGATACCGCAAGTCTTGCCGCGCTCGGAGAAAGTCTGGAGGCAGAAATCAAACAGCGCAGGGCTTCCTACGAAAACAGTGGGAAGGCCCTGCGCATGCGGGAGTATTTCAGAGAGGAAGCGCCATGTGCGCTCTGGATTGACGGCGCAGAGCGTTTCCCGCTCTGGTGTCAGGCAAAGACAGCCCAGTGGGAGGCTCTGCTCCGAGCGGCGATGGAAGTCGGCATTGCAATTGTCGCAGCCGCTTCGAGCATCCAGTTCAGCAGCTATGACGGCGTGAGCAAATTTCTCAGAGAGGCACAGTCCGGTGTGGTCTTTGGTTCGCCCGATGAGCAGAACGTGTTCCGGGTGTCAGGCTACCGGGCAAAACCGCAGAGCATTGAGACAGCGTTGCTCTTTGAGCGGGGGCGCAGCATGGAAATTCAGATTCCGCTCGCGCCGTCCTTACTGTGAGCTGTTGGTATTCATCGCAGAGAGCTTGTCATTTGAGAAGGTCAGCGCAAAGGAAAGGCCGTCCGGACTGGTCCAAGTGTAGGACGAAATAACCTGTCCGGCGATGTAGCTTGTGCTGACGAGAACGCCGTCGGAACCAAACAGCTACTTGGCTTCTTCATTGCTCATCTCGGGTTTCAGCTGATTGTAGGCCTCGAGCGTTGTCTTCGGATTCTTGTCGACAATGACGCCAATCTGGGAACAGTTCATCAGGTGGTCATTCTCAAAGGCGACTGTGACAATTTTGCTGCCGTCCTCGCTCGTCCAGTTGTAACTGCCTTTTGCAGCGCCCTGGGTTCCGGCGCGACCGAAGAGTTTTTCGACTTCGGCATAGCTCATGTCTTTTTTGAGCGCGAGGAAGGCAGTTGCCATGGCCGGATCTCCGCTCGCTGTCTTGCCGTCTGCGGCAGCGCTGGTTTCGGCTTCCGCACGGCTCCCGCTTTCAGCCGAAGAACTTGCCGCCAAAGTGCTCTCAGCGGCAGAAGAGACCGTGCTGCTCTCCGTGCTGTCCGCCGCTTTTTTGCCGCCGCAGGCGGCTGCAAACAGGGAGAGAGAGAGGGTCAGGATAAGAACCAGTTTTTTTTTCATGACTTTGCTCCTTTCAGAAAAACTTCGGAAAACAGGATATACTCTGCAATTCTATGATAAAATCATACCCGATTTTTGAAACTGAAACAAGAACTGCCCGAAAGTTTGGAGAACGATTTTGAAGAGAGTTTTATTTGTATGTCTGGGAAATATCTGCCGCAGTCCGATGGCAGAATTTATCATGCGGGCGATGGCAGCACAGGCGGGTTTATCGCAGCAGTTTCGCTTTGCATCGGCGGCGACCAGCAGCGAGGAAATCCGGAATGGCATCGGCAATCCGGTCTATCCGTCAGCGCGGGAGGAGCTTAAGAAGCGCGGCATTCGCTGTGACCAGAAGCGCGCCGTGCAGCTAAAGCGGGAGGACTATCAGCACTATGATCTGCTGCTCGGGATGGAAGAGCGGAATCTCCGGGATATGCGGTGCATCCTCGGCGGAGATCCGGCGGGAAAAGTGAAGCTGCTGCTCGACTATGCAGAGGCGCCGCTCACCGGGCAGAATATTGCAGATCCCTGGTATACCGGTGAATTCAGCGCCTGCGCAGCACAGATTGAGGCGGGATGTCGGGGGCTTTTGGAGAGTCTCTGCAAAGAGCGGTAAGAAGAATTGCGGTGAAAAAGGCAGCGTGCTAAAATAGGAACCAGATAAAAGCGGCGCTGAGCAGAGCGAAGGGAGAGTACAACATGAAAATCAGAACAAGATATGCGCCAAGTCCCACCGGGCGCATGCATGTCGGAAACTTGCGAACCGCACTCTATGCCTATCTCATTGCGAAGCATGCGGACGG
>CALLVJ010000258.1 GCA_938010625.1 uncultured Stomatobaculum sp.
GCACTCTCGCATCAGGGGATCCGGCGATGACATCTTTTGCCTCCTCCGGTATTTCCCCGTAGATCATGCAGTAGAGCAGACATTTCTGTGAAAGCAGCGCTGCATCCTGCTCTGCATAGACAGAAAAGCCATCCTCGTCCCCATCGTCAGAGTAGTAGGACGATATGCCGCCACCGCGCCTACGGTAGTCGCCATGTACCTTGTAGATACAGGTATTATCAACTGCCTGTGCGAGCGCTGTGCCGCTCGGCGCGTCTACCTTTCTCCTGTGGTGCTTCTCGACAATCTCAATGTCAAAGCCCTTGGCCGCGAGAATGCCCGCTGCCTCAGCCGCAAGCTTCATCAGAAGATTCACGCCGAGCGACATATTTGCGCTCTGCAACACTGCGATCCTCTCCTGCAGCGCCGCAACGCGCGTGAGTTGCGCCTCGCTGAGACCTGTTGTGCAGATGACTGCCGGCATGCCCGTGCGCTCCGCAAAGTCAAGCACGGCATCCACTGCCGGTGCCACTGAAAAGTCAATCAGCACATCCGCGCTCTCGCGAGAGAGCGCCGAGAAGTCCGCATAGACCGGGTATTCCGCCGCTGTCGCCGCGCGATCCACGCCGGCAACAATCTCTGCGCCAGCATCTGCCTGCGCAGAGGCACTGACCTCCCGTCCCATATGACCTGAACATCCGTGCAATAAAATCCGAATCATAAAATTCCGTACTCCTTCATAGCAGTCTTAAGGCTCTCAAGGTGCTCGGGCTCCATCTCACAGAGCGGAAGGCGGAGCGGTCCCACTTCCCTGCCCATCAGGTTCATCGCAGTCTTCACCGGAATCGGATTCACCTCGATGAACAGCTGGTGAATGAGCTCCGCTGCCCTAATCTGCATCGCCGCTGCCTTCTTCACATCGCCGTCAAGCATTGCCCGACAGAGCTCATGCGTGTTCCGCGGCGACACACAGGCGAGCACGGAGATCACGCCCTTCGCACCGAGCGACATGAGCGGGACAATCTGATCGTCATTGCCGGAATAGAGGTCAAACGGCTGTCCATCCAGCAATTCGAGGGTGCGAAGAATGTTAGTAAAGTTGCCGCTCGCCTCTTTCATGCCGACTATATTCGAAACATTTCTGCCGAGATAAGCCGCTGTCTCCGGCTGAATGGTAAGACCTGTTCTGCCGGGAATGTTGTAGAGCAGACATGGCAGCTTTACAGCATTTGCAATTTCAGTATAGTGATGAATGAGGCCCTTCTGCGTCGCTTTGTTATAGTAGGGAGATACTAGGAGCAGACCATCTGCGCCGTACTTCTCTGCCTCCAGAGACATTTCAACCGCCGTGTCCGTCGAGTTGGAACCGCTGCCCGCAACCACCGGAATCCGGTGATTTACAATCTCAATGCTTCTCTGAATAACCTGTAAGTGCTCCTCGTGGGTCAGTGTAGACGCCTCTCCCGTGGTGCCACAGGCAATCAGAGCATCTGTCCCCTCCGCAATCTGCTCTTCAATAAGTTCTTCCAACTTTTCATAATTGACTGTGAGGTCATCCTTCATCGGTGTTATCAGGGCAACACCAGAGCCCTCAAAAATGCTCTCCATAGCATTTCCTCCGCTTTCACAACCGTGATCGAATCCAATGCGTTCACGTTCCCGTACTTCCGGCAATATGCCGCCTGTCTGATCAAGTCTCGCCAAAATGAGACCTTCTCCGCTACATTATCGTAGCATAGGCATATTTGAAAAGCAAGGCAGGCCTCTCCGCCCACTGCGGCTTTAGCTCCGCAAAAAAAACAGGGAAGAGCTGTCAAAACTCTTCCCCTGCGTATCAGCTCTCCTGATAGACAATGATATACGCCTTCACGTTCTCGCTCCCCTTAACCAGAGTCAGCGGAACGCTGAGCACATCGCGCGGCACCTCTCCCTTATAGTATTCCCTGCGCTCCTCCGGGGAGTAGGCATACATCGCGGCCGAATAGCTGTGTCCCTTCTCGAGCTCCACATCAAATTCTACCTTCTCGCTCACCAGGTTGACGTTCTTTCCCAGCGCGTTTATTTCCGTGCTCTCATAGACGCCCGCAATTCTGTGTGATCCCTCCGGAAGCGCGACAATCTTCTGAAGGTTCTCTCCTCTCACTGTCTCAAAGCGTGTGAGGTCCCGACCGTCAATCGAAAACTTCTTTCCGTAGAGATGCAGGAGCGCCTTGTCCGCATTTGATGTCTTGTAGTCCGCCGCCTTACTTTGGCGCTTCTTCTGGATGCTCATCATAATCACAAAGAGCAGTGCCCAGATCCCCACTACAATCGCAACAATTAACTTTGTATCAATCATTTTCTTTTCCCCAAAAGTAAAACTTTTTGCCGCCTGTCCGATCAAGTCTCGTCAAAATGAGACCTTCTCCGCTATATTAGCGTAACATAGGCATATCTGAAAAGCAAGGCGGGTTCTTGCAAAGGAAAATGTGCTCCGGCAAATGAAACACGTAAAGAATCAAGAATAATACAATCACTCCGTAGACTGCTATCGAGACAAGCGGAGAAGACGCCTCATAGGCCGCTGCATAATGAACCAGTCTATATCCCGCTGTAATGGGGAAAATATTTGTCAATGCTGATTTTCCAATAAACAGGCTGATCAGACCAAGCAGAAAAGATATGCCTGCGCCAAACATATAATATCCCTGTCTCCTGGAGGATACTATAATAATCGGAGAAACCGCAATATAATTCCAGAACGCCATTCCGCATATTTGTCTCAGCGAAAGCAGCACCTGCTCTCCTGTGATATCAAAGTGTAACAACAGGCATCCCAAAAGTATGGCGAGTACAAAACTTGCCATTCCAAATACTACAGCGAAAAATCCAGTTACCAACAGTTTGATCGTAAGAATCTTTCGCATAGAGACCGGTACTGTCAAAAGAGATTTCAGCGTATCGGCTTCGTATTCAAGATTGATCAGATGTCCTCCAAACAATGTCAACATAGCTGGAAAAACCAGCGTCGTATTATTGAAAACCATGACATAGTTCAACAGATCAAAATTCATTGTATCGCCCGAATGATTTCCCAGATACATTTGAAAAGCTGAATATCCTGCGGAAATCAACACTGCAATCAATCCAACCATCAGAACCTTATTGCGTCTGATTTTCATGAACTCACAACATACCATGCCACTCATCCTTATCCCCTTTCTGATGGTATAAAACAGCGGAGATCAGCAGCGCAACGCCCCCTGTACAAATGAGAAACAATCCTGCGCTGACTGTCGGCAACGCAGAGAGGCCAGATGAAACAGCTGTGCGCTCCAAGTCAAATACGTATAAAAACCAGCGAAAGATCACAATGCGGGGCAAGTTTGCAATCACTCCATCTGAGGCAATCATACCTGAGGCATAAGAATTGACCAGCAGAAAACCTGCAATGGCATAAAACAGCGAAAGAATGACGGCAAAAAAGCTGCTCGCGCGACACAGGCAGAAAAATAAAACAAGCGGCAGTATGTCGAAAAACAGCATGATGCCAGTCATCAGACTGCAGTATATATATACTGCCAAAGCTCCATGCTGCCGTTCCAAAAGCAGCCCTCCCAGGGCAGTTGCCAGAAATTCAATCAAAGAATATAGAACTGACAGGCAGAGCAGTAAAACCATTTTCGTGTGAAATAATTGTGCTCTGGTGATTGGGATTGCTCTTAAATTTTTGAATGTGTCATTTCTCTGCTCCATAGAAAGCAGCAGCACACAGAGAATTCCAAGAATGCAGGGTTTGAAAAGCAGGTCTCCATACAAAAAGACAAAGCGATACAGCAATGCAAAGCTGCTTCTTTTATAGAAGACATAAATAGTCAGAATGATTGGGAACAGGAGAGCCATCACAAGCGTGATTTGTATGAGCTTTAATCGCTTTAATTTCCAAAATTCGCATCGAATCAGGTTAAGCAATTCCCTCACCTCCTGTCACATGCTTGAAATAATCCTCTAATGTCTCTTCACAGGTGTGAGCCTCGAATACCTCCAATCCATTCTCCACATAGGTAGAAATAATCCTTTCTACCGGCAGTTCAAGATTGTAGAGAATAATATGATGATCATCCTGAACAGTATAGTGTGTCTCTTGAAATACACTTTCCAGAAGCAATGCTGCCGAAGCGGTGTCAGAAACAATAAAATGGATGTAGCGATTGCTCTTTCGCTCCAGTTCTTCAAAGCTCTCTTCCTCCAGCAATACCCCCTGATCGATAATTCCTATGTCATCCGCAAGGAGAGCAATCTCAGAAAGAATATGACTGGAAAGCAGAATCGTTTTCCCCTTTTTCTCACTGAGATCGCGAATAAAGGTTCTCACCTCTGCAATTCCGATCGGATCAAGTCCATTGATCGGCTCATCAAGAATTAAAAGTTCCGGATCGTGCATCACTGCAAGTGCAAGCGCAAGACGCTGCTTCATACCAAGCGAGTATTGAGAGAACAGCTTTTTATCCCGATAGGGCAATCCGACAAACGTAAGCGCATCCTGAATCGCACTTGCCTTTGGGATCCCGCGCAATGTCGCAAAAATGTGCAAATTTTCTGTTCCAGTCAGATTGGGATAAAACCCCGGGGACTCGATCATACTTCCAATCCTTGGAAGCACTTTCTTCTCATTGCCGCGCAATGCTTTTCCCCAGAGAATGACTTCGCCGGCACTCGGAGGCGTCAGCCCCAGCAGCATCTTCATTGTTGTGGTCTTGCCTGCTCCGTTTCTCCCCAAAAGGCCGTAAATTCGTCCTCTCCGCACATGGAGATTCAAATCAGAAACACCCTTTTGCGCTCCATATTGTTTTGTCAAATGCCTTGTCTCTATGATCATCTCACTCATAACAAAGTCCCTCCGCATTCCTTTACAGTTCTTCTTAACAGTAGCAGAGCAACCTTGTGAGAACCTTGCGGGAACCTTGCAGAAACCTTGCAATTTTGAATCCTTATCGGGGAACAGGCAAAGTCAGTATGAATGTAGCCCCCTGCCCGACAGCGCTATCCACAGTAAGTCTCCCGCCCATCTTCTCCGCCAATCGACAGGCGATCGACAGGCCAAGACCGCTGCCTCTTTCACCTCGCCCCTTATCACATTTATAAAGCCTGGAAAAAATCCTTGTCAGATCTTCTTTTTGAATGCCAACGCCATTGTCCGCGACGGAAATCTGTATCTCAGCCTCACGCTCGATGAGAGCTACAACAATGCAATCTGCATGGCTGTGTGAAATACTATTTTGAAGCAGGTTATTGATGATTCTCCTGTAACTGTCAGAATCCAGATTCACCGTAACTGCACACTCTGGGATCTCTATGGAATATTCAATCTTATGATCTTCCAGAATTGGAATCCAGTCGATCATGATATTGCGTGTCAATTCCGCCAGCTCCACTCGTTTTATCGTGACAGAAAACTCATCCGAACTAAGCTTAGACCAATCAAACAGAGCATCAATGTACTCTTTGAGATCATAGGCCTTCCGCCGGGCAGTTTCTATATACTTCTCCCGCTCTATTCCTGTGACACTTCCTCGATGTACCGCATCCAAATATCCAATCAGTGTTGTCAGAGGTGTTCTCACATCATGAGAAATATCTGTCATAAGTTGTTTACTTGTCTCTTCCATCTGCTGCAGAATCACAATTTTTTCCTCATACATGCAGACAATATCATTGATCTCATACACAAATGGAGAGAGGGCCTGGTCTGTGCGAGCAAGAATTCGGCGGTTGCCATTTCCATTTTTCACATCCGCCAGCGCCTCGACAAGTTCTCTGATCTGTCTTCGTTCCCTGCGCAGCATAAACACTGCAGACATGCTCACAATCACAGTGATGGCAAAAAGAATGATGTTTGAAATATTCATATCAAATCTCATACTTTCTTATTGAAGCGATAACCAACCCCCTTGACTGTCTGTATATATTGAGGATTGCCGGGATCAACCTCCATCTTTTTGCGCAGACGACTGATCACAGCCATAATATTGCTGTCGTCGTAGACATATGGCGCTCCCCATACTTCCTCATAGATCTGCTTTTTTGTCAAAATCCTCCCCTGATTTTTTGCACAATATAACAGCAGGGAAAATTCTTTTGGTGCAAGCTCAAACGTCCCGTTTTGCACTGCAATCAGATGCGCATCCATATCAATCGTCAAGCCGTCGTAAAAAAGCTTTTCGATATGATTTTCGTTCTGATTGAACCTTGTATAGCGGCGAATCAAAGAGGTGATGCGCGCCAGTAACTCCCCCATGTCAAAGGGTTTGGTCAGATAGTCATCCGCTCCATTCCGCAGCCCTCTCACTTTTGAAGCACTGTCATTTTTTGCCGTCAAAAGCAGAACCGGCAGATGACTTTTTCCTCTGATCTGCTCCAATACTGCAAAGCCGTCAGAGCCCGGCATCATGACATCTAAGATGACCAGCTGATACTCTCCCTGTTCCAGCCTGTCAAGTCCATCTCTGCCCGAGAAACAGCAGTCAGCCGCCATTCCCTCCTGCCAGATTGTGCGATGAAGCAGCTCACAGAGCTCCCGGTCATCGTCAATCACCAGAATCCTGGTCGCTTTTTCACTGCCCTTTGCAGCTGATCGGCATTCTACGTTCAATGATATCTCCCCGCATATTCTACTTTCGCTGCTTTCGTCCACTTCCGGATAAAAGCTGTCTTGCCCTCTGTATAGGCATCCCGATTGTGCTCGTATTGCTTCCAAAGCTGCTTTTTCAGCGCCTCATATTCGAGCGCAAGCGCAGGATGCGCGCAGAGATAATCCCTGAAATACAGTTCATCGCAATCGCCGCGATACCGGAGATGCAAATGAAAGACTGCTTTGGCAAAGCCCTCCTCTGTGTAGCCAAGATGCAGAAAAACTCTGCCAGGTTCCGTATATTTCCGCGCAAAGCCCAGCGCTTCTATAGTTTTTGCCGCCTGCTCCATATCCTCTTCCGGCGCAAGCTCTACCATGATATCCACAATATTCTTGGCCCAGATCCCCGGAATTGCCGTGCTGCCGACATGGCTGATCCGCGCGTTGGAAAATCCAGCCAGAGCCTCCTGCAGCTTTCTCTTCATCGCTGCATACTGCGCATCCCAGCTGTCATCATGCTTTACCAGAAAAATGGGGAACAGTTTCCACAACTCTTTCTGGCTTAAATCTTTCAATCGCTTCTTCATTCCGCTTGCTTCTTTCCTCTCCTGCTTCATTTTTCAAAAGCAATAGGAAATACAACCATATTCCAAATATGACACTTAAGCTTTTATACCGTCTCCAGAAATCGGAGAAAGGCCTGCTTTCCCGCCCCTGTCCGCCGGTATACGCCGGCGTCCTCCAGCACCGCAGCAAATACGAGACCGGTCTCCTTCTGCACAATTTCAAGCGCATTGTCCGCCGTAATCTGGTACTTTGAAGTAAACTGCTCCGCCCAGTCGGCGTGCTTTTCGGTCAAGGGATTTTCGCGGAGCGATTTGCCGCTTACAAGTGCTCCGGCGACTGCTGCGAGCTCTTCTTTCAGGCGCGCGGGCAGAACGGCGAGCCCCATGACTTCGATCAAGCCGATGTTCTCTTTCTTGATGTGGTGCAGCGCCGCGTGCGGATGATATAGGCCGAGCGGATGCTCCTCTGTCGTCAGGTTATTCCTGAGCACAAGGTCAAGCTCAAATTTACCGTTCCGCATTCTCGCAATCGGCGTAATAGTGTTGTGCGGAATGCCGTCCGTCTCGGCAAAAATCACGGCTTCAGCATCGGTATAGCCGCGCCAGACAATCAGAATCCGATCTGCGAGCGCAATCAGCCGCTCTCTGTCCGATGCAGAGAGCCGAATCACCGACATCGGCCACTTGACAATACCTGCGCTCACATCTGAAAAGTCCTTAAACGTAAACGGTGTCTCAATCTCTGCCCGCTCCATCGCGAAGCTATAGTGTCCGCCCTGAAAGTGATCGTGCGCGAGAATCGAGCCGCCCACAATCGGCAGGTCGGCATTCGAGCCGACAAAGTAGTGCGGAAACTGACGCACAAAGTCGAGGAGCTTTGCGAAGGTGTCGCGGTCAATTTTCATCGGTGTATGCTCGCGGTTAAAGCAGATGCAGTGCTCATTGTAGTAGACATAGGGCGAATATTGCAAAAACCAAGGTTTTCCGTTGATTGCAATCGGAACAATCCGGAGATTCTGTCTCGCGGGGTGGTTCAAACGCCCCGCATAGCCCTCATTATCCGCGCAGAGAAGACAACGCGGATAATTGGAAGCCGGAAGATTTCTGGCTGCCGCAATGTCCTTCGGATCCTTTTCGGGCTTCGAGAGATTGATGCTGATGTCAAGCGTCCCGTACGCTGTATCCGTCTTCCAGCGGAGGTCACGCGCACAGCGGTCGCGGCGGATGTAGTTCGTATCGCCGCTGAACTTATAATACCAGTCGGTCGCCGCCTTCGGGCTCTCCTGACAGAGCGCCGCAAACTGCCGCCGCACCTCGGCTGGGCGCGGTGTGAGCCGTCCCATGAGCTCTGTGTCAAAGAGATCCCGGTAGGTCGTCGTATTCTCCTTGAGAACGCCCCGCGCATACGCATCGTCGAGAAGCGTGTCCAGAATCTCTGGCAGGGCTGCATCGTCCGAGACGGTGAGATCCGGCAGGGCATCAAGACCGAGCGCGTCGAGCAACGTATTGACTGCCCAGATTTGCTCCTCCTCCTCGATAAGTCCTGTTTTCTTTGCATAGTCCACCAATTTCAACACAACATTCATGTCTTATTCTCCCAGTCTAATTTGCTTGTCTCTCCACCATCTCATCCATCCGCTTCACAATGGTATGTGCGGGGATCAGCCCGCGAACGGAGGTCAGCGGGTAGATGGTCGTATGGGCGCCGACAATTGAGCCCGGGTTTAAGACCGTGCCGCAGCCCACTTCGACATAGTCGCCGAGGATCGCGCCGATTTTCCGGAGACCGGTCTCGATTTTACCCTCGTCGGTCCGGATGACGATATTCTTCCGATCAGATTTGATGTTGCTCGTGATAGAACCCGCGCCCATGTGCGCGTGGTAGCCGAGAATCGAGTCGCCGACATAATTGTAGTGCGGCGCTTCGACCGAATCAAAGAGCAGCGAGTTCTTAAACTCACAGGAATTGCCTGCGACGCTGCCCGCCCCGATCAGTACATTGCCGCGGAAAAAAGCGCAATGCCGAAGCTCTGCCTTGGCGCAGACAATGAGCGGCCCCTTAAGGCTCACACTCGGTGCAACCACAGCGCTCTTATGAATCCAGATGTGCTCGCCGCGCTGCTCGTACTCATCGGGCGAGAGTGTCTCTCCGATTGCCCGAATCCACGCGCCAAGTTCCGGGAGCGCCTCGTAGGGATAGCGGAACTTTGACAAAAACTCCCCTGCCATGCTGTGGCGAAGGTCAAAGAGTGCTTTCACTTCCATCTCTGCTGCCTTCATTTGCTGCCTCCTTTTCGCCGCACTGTGCGTTTCTTTTCTGCCACTGCCGGATAATACTTCCTGCTCGCCTCAAAGGCCTCGCGGAGCTTGTAGCTTGCGCTCTGTGCAGCTGCCAGTCCAGTGCGCCGCGCAACAAAGTCGCGCAGCTTTGTCATATAGTCGTCCTCGCTGATCTCACCCTGCTGCACCATCGTGAGCCCCTTTTCCCAGCTCGCCGTGAGCTCAGGGCGGAGTAAAGGCGGCATTGAGAGATTCACAGCCTCTACGACGAGCTCGCCGAGCTGGGTCGGCGTGATGACCTGGGTCTTTCCATTCAGCGCGAGATACTTGTTGTTGACGAGTTTTTTCAGGATTTCCGCACGCGTTGCGCTCGTGCCAATACCGGAACCCTTGATCTGGCTCCGGAGTTCCTCGTCCTCAATCAGCTGACCCGCATTTTCCATCGCGAGAATCATGCTGCCCGATGTATAACGCTTCGGCGGCGAGGTCTCGCCTTCGCGCAGTTCAAAGCCCTTCCCTTCGACCGCCGCGCCCTTTTTCGCAGTGGCAAGCGCTTCCGCGAGCGCCTTCGTGCCGCGGTTCTCAGCCTCACCTGCCTCCTCCGCGCCGACCTCTTTCTGCTGCTTTTTCTCCCCGGTGACCTTCAAAAAGCCCTCCTCCACGAGAGAACGGATGCCGGCAAAAAAGTGCTCCCTGCCAAACAGGAGTTCCAAGGAGCGTTTTTCGTAGACCGCGGGCGGATAAAAAATCGCGAGAAAGCGTCTCGCAATCATCTCATAAATGGACATCGAGAGTCCGGAGAGACCCGGGATTGCACCGAGACCCTGACCAGTCGGAATCAGCGCATAGTGGTCTGTAATCTGCCTGTCATCCGTGTAACGCGTCTTCGCAATGCCCTTGTAGCTGCCATTTGCCAGAACTTCATTTGCAAAGCCGCTGACTGCCTGCACCCGCGTGAGACCGCTGAGATTCTTCTGAATCTCCTTTGCGACCGCCATAGAGAGCACGCGCGCGTCGGTCCTCGGATAGGTCACCAGCTTTTTCTCGTAAAGTTCCTGCGCGACTTTGAGCGTCTGGTCGGGGCTTATCTTAAAGCGTCTGGCGCAGTCATTCTGGAGCTCTGCGAGGTTATAGAGCAAAGGCGGGCGCTTCACTTCCCTCTTTTTTTCGTTCTTTAAGAGCTCTGTCGTGCCCGGGAGCGCTGCCGTCAGATCCCGCAGAAACTGTTCCGCATCTTCTTTTTTCAGGAAGCCGTTGTTCTTATAGAGTCCGGGAAAACCCTCATAGGCAGAGCCCTTTTCCGCGCGCCACTCGCCAAAAAAGCGCTGCCCCGCAACCGCAAACTGTCCGAAAATGCGGTAAAAAACAGTCTTTTGAAAGGCGCGAATCTCTAGCTCGCGCCGCACAACCATGCCGAGCACACAAGTCATAACGCGCCCCACCGAGACCACAGTATAGCGCTGCCTTAAAAAGGAGGCGAGCGCAGACCCGTAGCGGAGGGTCAGAACACGTGAAAAATTGATCCCCATCAGGTAGTCTTCCTTCGCGCGGAGATAGGCTGCCGCCGCGAGATTCTGATAGGCGCTCCAGTCTTTTGCCTCGGCGACGCCGCGCTGTATCTCCTCTTCGGTCTGTGAGTCAATCCAGACCCGCTTCCGAACCTTATCTGCCGGCACGCCAGCCATCTGGTCCACGAGGCGGTAGATGTATTCGCCCTCGCGCCCTGAGTCAGTGCAGATATAAATCGTATCGACATCCTCTCTTGTCAAGAGGCGCTTCACGACTTCAAACTGCTTTTTGACCTCTGGAATCACCTCATAGCGAAATTCTTCCGGCAGGAAAGGGAGCGTGTCGAGCGACCACTTTTTATAGCGCTCGTCATAGACCTCCGGATAACTCATCGTGATCAGATGCCCCACGCACCAGGTCACAATGCTGCTCTCGGACTCGAGAAAGCCGTCCTGCCGCCTCCCGTTCACGCCGAGCACGCGCGCAAATTCCTGCGCGACACTTGGTTTTTCTGCAATAAACAGCCGCTTCAGTTGATTCCCTCCCCTGTCTCAAAGCCGCCAAAGCGGTAGATGCTGGTGGTTCGGACGGTCTCTCCCGCCGGAATCACAGGCTGTACCCAATCCGGGTGGTGCAACGCATCCGGGAAGCACTGCGTCTCAAAGCAGAAGCCACCGCGCCTCTGATAGACTGCGCCCTCCTTGCCCCGCGGCGTGTCCGCACCGAGCCAGTTTGCCGTGTAGAACTGGATCCCCGGGCGGTCTGTATGGACGGCGAGCGTTCTGCCGCTTGCAGGATCCATGGCTTCCGCGACAAGACGCACGACACCGTCGTAACCCTTGACAACAAAATTGTGGTCGTAGCCGTTGCCAAGTACAAGCTGCTCTTCATTTGCTTCAATGTCCCGCCCAATAGCTTTCATCTGCCGAAAGTCAAAAGCTGTCCCTGTGACATCCCGCACTTCGCCGGTCGGAATTGAGACTGCATCGGTTGGCGTAAAGAAATCAGCATTCATCCAGACTTCCTGCCCGGCGACATCGCCCGCGGCGTGCCCTGCGAGATTAAAATAAGCATGGTTCGTCGGGTTAAAAACCGTATGCTGCGCTCCCGCGGTCAGAGTTCCCGCATAGTGAATTTCGACTGCATTTTCCTCTGTGAGACAATAAGTCACCGAAAATGACAGTGTGCCCGGATAGCCCTGTGCGCCGTCCGGCTCTTCTAGGGAAAAGCGAACCGCATTCTCTGTCCCCAGCACTTCAGCTCGAAACAGGCGCTTCCACCAGCCATCCGGCCCCGAGTGAAGATTATTCTCGCCCTGGTTTTTTGCAAGCTGATACGACTTTCCATCGAGCACAAACGAAGCGCCCGCAATGCGGTTTGCGTGCCGCCCGACGATCGCGCCGAGACAGCCTGGATTCCGCGCATAAATTGCAGGGTCATCATAGCCGAGAAGCAAATCAACTGTCTTCCCGCTGCCGTCCGGCACTCTGAGACCGACCCACGCCGCGCCGAGATCTGTGAGTGCTGCGGATACGCCAGTGCGGTTGGTCAGCGTAAACAGCCTCGCTGTCTGTCCCTCCGAACCTGTTCCAAAGATACGCTCTGTCACTGCCATAACAGCACCTCCCTGCAGCGGCTCCTGCAAACTTCACCTGCTTCAATCTGTCACAATAAAACGCACTTTTTCTCGCAGCGCACCAGCAGCCCACGCGCCAAATGTTTTCTAAAACCTTTCCGCTATGCGCCACTACCCACTGTCCACTCACCGCGATCCGCGCCTCATCAGCTATTTATTTTACCACATTTCCTGTCCCCATGTGCAGCCCATCCAGGAACCGCTCCGGCAATTTCCGCAGCTCTTCGAACAGCCGGTACAAAGGCGTCGCAGAGAGCAGCCAGACCAAAAAGAAGCTCAGCAATACCAATACTGGCGCTGCGATCTTGGAGTGGCGCTCGACCAGTGCCGGATAGCCCGCAGCAAGGCAGAGATCTCGGATCGGGCGGTGCAGCATATAAATCTGGAGACTGCGCTCGCCGGGATAAGCGAAAAGCTTTGTGAGGCACGGCAGGGTGACAAGCTGCTTTACGAGCAGAAAGAAGGCCGCACTGATCAGCGCTCCGCCGAGCTGCCAGAAGAGACGCAGTAACCAGGTCGCGCGCCGAAACAGCGGCAAAAGCGTCTCCGGCTCAAGACGGCTGTACCAGACGCCGTAAATCAATTTTTCATACGGGTGCAGATAGCTCCTCGTGTGCAGCGCAAACCAGAGCGCAAGTGCCATGCCGCTGCCGATTATGAGCCAGCGGAAACCCAGATTTACGTTCAGAAAGCGCTGAAAGCGCTGTTCCCCCAAAAAGGCGCCGCCGTAAAAGAAGGGCGCGAACGCAAACACGCGGTCCAGCGCGAGGTAATCGCCGAAGCGGTTTGCCTGGTCCAGGTAGCCGAGCCGCAGGGAAGCCGCTGTAATCGCGAGGAGCACCCAGAATGCGCCGAACTGCCGCCGGAAAAAGGAAAAGAGCGGCAGCGCGAGCGTCCAGAAGCAGAGCGCGAGTACATACCAGGGCGTGCCGCTCTCATGCAGGAAATCCGGCAGACTGCCCGGCATATGGTAGGCAATTTTCTCGGGATAAAAAACCAGCCACTTGAAACAGACATAGAGCCAGAGCAGCATCAGACAGCGGCGCAGAAGCTGCCTGGGACTGCGGAGCGCGTGCGTTGCAAAAATCCCCGACAGAAAGACAAAGGCCGGCATGTGAAAGCTGTGAATCCAGTCAAACGGAATGTTGATGCTCTGTATGCCAAAGTTCAGAAGCGGGAGGCAAAAGTGCCCGAGCACCACAAAAAAAATCAGCACTCCTTTCATCGCGTCAATTTCCTTTGTTCTCACCGCCATCTCTTTTCTCCTTCGTGTGGATGTTACACTTGTCTCAACGCTGTCTATTGTACCGTAAGCGCCCGGATTCAGCCACAACACAAAAGAGCCGCCGCCCGAATCCGGGCGAACGACTCTTTGCCTTGCAATTCTCGTGCGGATCACTCCGCCCGTTTATTTCTCGGTAATATAGCCGAGTGCCGTCAGCGCCTCTGCACACTCGACCGCGCCGCCCGCTGCGCCGCGGAGCGTGTTGTGGGAGAGACCCACAAACTTCCAGTCATAAATCGTATCCTCGCGGAGACGGCCGATCGAGATGCCCATGCCGCCCTCATAATTCACATCGAGCGCGACCTGAGGGCGATTCTCCTCCTCCATGTAGCGGATGAACTGCTGCGGTGCGCTCGGGAGCTTCATCTCCTGCGGCAGACCGCTGAACGCCGCGAGCTTCTCGAGGAGCTGTTCCTTCGTGGGCTTCTTCCGAAACTTCACGAAAACCGCCGCCGTGTGGCCGTTTAAGACCGGCACGCGGATGCACTGGCTGCTGATCTTCGGCTCCGTCGCCGGCTCGATATGATCGCCCTCAATGTGGCCGTAAATGCGAAGTGGCTCTTTCTCGCTCTTCTCTTCCTCGCCGCCGATATACGGGATAATGTTGCCGACCATTTCCGGCCAGTCCCTAAAGTTCTTGCCCGCGCCGGAGATTGCCTGATAGGTCGTGACAATCGCCTCGTAAGGCTCAAACTCCTTCCACGCCGCAAAGACTGGCGCGTAGCTCTGAATTGAGCAGTTCGGCTTCACCGCGACAAAACCTCTCTCAGTGCCGAGGCGCTTTCTCTGCGCGGAAATAATCTCAAAGTGCTCCGGGTTCACCTCCGGGATGACCATCGGGACATCCGGTGTCCAGCGATGCGCCGAGTTGTTCGAGACAACCGGTGTCTCGTGCTTTGCATAGGCATCCTCGATCGCGCGGATTTCTTCCTTCGTCATATCGACTGCCGAGAAGACAAAGTCCGCTTCGCGCGCCACCTGCTCAACCTCGTTCACATTGTGAATGACCATCTGCTTATAGATCTCCGGCATCGGAATGTCGAGCTTCCAGCGGTCGCCGACAGCCTCTTCATAGTTCTTTCCTGCACTCCGCGGACTCGCCGCCAGTGCCGTGACCTCAAACCACGGGTGATGCTCCAGAATTGTCAGAAAGCGCTGTCCCACCATGCCCGTCGCGCCGAGAACACCGACTCTCAGCTTTTTCTCAGGTGCATGAAATTCCCTTTTCATCTTCAAAACCTCCATACCTGCGCACGCCGCGCGAAAAACCATTTCGTATGGCTCACAACTATACTCTGCTTCTTTGGGCTTTGCAAGCGCGAATTCGCACAGAACGCACATTTGCTCTCATACAGCGGACAAGCAGGCGCATCTGCCCTTCTCTCACGAAAAAGCGCACAGCCTCAGAACTGTGCGCTTTTATATATATTAGAGCAAACTCTCCACAAATGCGCGAACTTCTGCCATATCTGCGGTTGGCTCAAAGCGTTTCACAACATTTCCATCGCGATCCACGACAAACTTTGTGAAGTTCCACTTGATGTCCGGCTTCTCAGCATAGTGCCAGTCCTGCTTTTTTAAGAGAGCCGCCATCATCAGCGCTTCTGTGCCCTTGCCAAAACCCGAAAATCCCTGCTGGCTCTTCAGAAACGTATAGAGCGGGAGTTCGTTCTCACCATTTACATCCGACTTCTTCTGCTGTGGAAAGGTCGTGTGGTACTTCAGCGTGCAGAACGCATGAATCTCCTCATCCGTGCCCGGTGTCTGCCCGGCGAACTGGTTGCAGGGAATATCAATGATCTCAAGTCCCTTGTCGTGATCTGCCTCATACATGGCCTCAAGCGGCTCATAGTGCGGCGTAAAACCACAGCCGGTCGCTGTATTGACAATCAGCATGACCTTCCCCTTATAGTCTGCCAGATTTAGCTCTCCGCCGCCGACCGACGGCACACTGTAATCATAAATGCCCATAACTTGTCCTTTCTGAAACTACATCAAACGGATAAAGCCTAGCATAGCTCCAGGAATCAGGCAAGTCTCAGGCCGCCGTACCGTACTTTTTCTCGAGCCTGTCGAGCAGAGCCATATACTTTTCGCGCGCCGCCTGCTGCTCGGGATCCGCCTCAAACGCCGCAGAAGCTGCATTGATTTCCGCAAAGATTTCCGGCGAAAGGCTCCGCTCTGCAAACGGGTACACAACCGTGTTCTCTTTCTCAATGTGGCGGTTTAAGAGCGCAGCATAGCCCATCGCCTCGGCGATGATATCGAGGCGGTTGTCGTCGCACGGATCCTTTCGAAAGCGCTCCAACGCCTCGGTCAGGGCAAGCACATGGCCTCTGCCGAGGTCGTGTTCGACCAGCATGCCATGGGTCACGAGATTCTCGCAAATTTTCCCCATGTTGGCGACCATCGCTTTGAAGAGATAATTCTCCTCTTTCTTGTGGTGATGGTGATCCGCATAATTCCGGATAAACGCAATCGCCGCGGCAAAAATGCCTTTTACTTCGCCGTCGCTTGCGATGCGGTGAATCGTCCCGTAGGGTGCATCGCTTTTCCACGCGCCTTCGATGCGCGCATACGTCGGATCGTCGCCT
>CALLVJ010000259.1 GCA_938010625.1 uncultured Stomatobaculum sp.
CTGTGTTTTATTCCAGTTTATCACGAATAAGACCTGGGTCTTTGATGCGGATACCAATTCAGCAAAGGGATTCTTGGCACAACTCGCTGGTTTCTTCAGTGGGCGGCTTTTGACACTTGGTGTGGAAGAACTGATGCTCTTTGTATTCATTGATCGCCTGCGCTGGAACAGCATTTTGGTGAAGCTGATTGCGCAAATTGTGGTGATTGTCTCAAATTATGTGATTAGTAAGTTCTTCGTGTTTAAGAAGAATTGAACTTTACCGCCGTATGGAAGCAATCTGTACGGCGGTTTTTTACAACACGGAGCTTGCGGATCGACTGTGAGTGGAAGAGAGGGAGTATGAGAGAGAACGCAGGAAAGCGAAGCACTTTTGTGCTTGCGCTGGTTGTGCTGTTCAGCCTGTATCTGGCGGCCTTTTTTTCGAGGCTCTATGTTCCGGACAGGGAGTTCTTTTTGGATACGGATAGCCTGAAAGAACAGAAGGTCATGGCCTTTGTCTATGACAAGGCGCCGGTTGCGCTCCTGCCTGCGGGGGAGGAGACGTATGAAGGTGTTATCCGAAATGGGGAAAGCGAGATGCAAGTCAGTGTGCGCTTGCGTGACGGTGTGCCGGAGCGTTGCACAGTCGCGGGAGTAGAGAAGCGTATCTCGCCCGTGAGCCGCTACATCACTTCGAACGACTACCTGGGAACTTATTGTGTGAATATCGGGGCGCAGACGGCAAAGCGCTTTCAGGTGGGAGTGCTCTTGTTTGTCGGAATTCTGGCGCTGTTTTGTCTGGCGCTCCGGGAGAATAAAAGAGCGGGGAGAGCCTGGTATCTGTTCACTTACTCCGACGCGGCTGCCCGGGCAATCGGGAGAAAGCCTATTTTGCTTTCCTTCGCGGGGGCGGGCATCAGCCTCTTTCTTTTCTACGGCTGCGACTTAAAGCCGCTCGCGGAGAGCATTATTCTCTGGCAGAAGGGCATTGACATTTTTCAGCTTTTTGCCTGTCTAAATCGCTATAAGGGTATAGAACTTTATGCCTGGCAGTACGAGGGCATGATGCTCGCTGGCTATAGTTTGCCGTCTTATCTCTTGTATCCGACGCTGCCTTGCTTCCAGCCGGGAGCGTATCACTGGTTACAGTCGTTTCTCTACAAAATGCTCAACATGCTCTTAATCAACGGCACAGTGCTCTCACTAATGAGTTTCCTCTTGGAGCATGGTTTACTCAAAAAAGAG
>CALLVJ010000260.1 GCA_938010625.1 uncultured Stomatobaculum sp.
GAGGCCTATGGTGTTATAGACCTTGTTCTTCTCTTGTCGGCTCATCTTGTCATAGTCGCCGTAGTGGTGGTACTCGGCACCTATGCTCTTCGAGTTGTAGTCTGCCTCGTTTTTCAAGTTACCGAACGAAAACGTCCCTGTCGAGAGGCGGTTCTTCTCCTTATCCGCCTCGCTTGCAATCACGGCACCCTTGAGGTCGGTGTTCTCGTCGGCAAGGCGAGCGATGATCTTGTCCACGCCCTCGCCGATGTTCTTCTTTCCCTTAAGTGCAATAAAGTCATCAAAGGAGCAGCCCGTCCGCTTCTCTGGATCGGGATCTTTGTCATGCGCCTTATCGAAGACTTTGATGTCCTCATAGGCACCCTTATTTTTGAATTTATCGGTGACATACTTCATGAACAGAAGCGTCAGAATATAGTCCTTGTATTCATTCGCCTCAATCTTGGAGCGCATCTGATTTGCCGACTCCCAGATTTTTGCGGCCAACTGCTGTTTGTTCATCCCCACGCCTCCTCTGACAAATGCCTGACTTTTGCTCTAGCATTATACGCACAAAATGAGTCACTTGTCACCATCTCTCGCTCCCAGCGTAAGCTCTGCAATACAAAAAAGGCAGCTGCCATGGCAGCTGCCCTTTCTCTTACTTTCCTGCGTTCTGCTTCTGCTTGATCATCGCGCGCTTCCGGAGCGTCGGATCCAGAATCTTCTTCCGGATGCGAAGGTTCTCAGGCGTGACCTCAAGGAGCTCATCCGTGTCGATGAATTCAAGGCACTCCTCGAGGCTCATGACCTTCGGCGTGGTGAGCTTTAACGCGTCGTCAGAACCCGATGAACGCGTATTCGTGAGCTTCTTTGTCTTGCAGACATTGACCTCAACATCCTCGGACTTGCCGCTCTGACCGATGACCATACCGGCATAGACCCTGACGCCCGGTCCTATAAAGAGCTGACCTCTCTACTGCGCCTGAAACAGGCCATAGGTGATCGCCTCGCCGCTCTCATAGGCGATAATCGAACCCGTCTTCCGGTAAAACATATCGCCTTTGTACGGACCATAGCCCTCGAACTCGGTATTCAGGATGCCGTTGCCCTTTGTGTCCGTCAAGAACTCGCCGCGGTAACCAATCAGACCGCGCGACGGAATGTTGAACTCAAGGCGCGTAAAGTTGCCGTGAATCGGCGTCATGCCGATCAGCTCGCCCTTCCGGGACGTAAGCTTCTGAATGACAGCACCCGTGAACTCCTCCGGCACGTCGACAAAGGCGATCTCCATTGGCTCGATTTTCTTATCTCTCTCGTCGTAGTGGTAGATGACCTCTGCCTTCGAGACCGCGAACTCAAACCCCTCGCGGCGCATGTTCTCGATTAGGACCGAGAGATGCAGCTCACCTCTGCCGCTTACCTTGAAGCAATCCGGCGTGAGCTCTTCGACGCGGAGCGAGACATCGGTATTCAGCTCGCGGAACAGGCGGTCGCGCAGATGACGGGACGTGATGAACTGTCCCTCCTGCCCTGCAAGCGGGCTGTCATTGACCATAAAGTTCATCGAAATGGTCGGCTCTGAAATCTTCTGGAACGGAATCGACTCAGGTTCCTCAGGGCTCGTGATCGTGTCGCCGATGTGGAGATCGGAAATACCGGAGATTGCGACAATCGAGCCAAATTTTGCCTCCTTCACCTCGACGCGGTTCGAGCCCTCATACTCATAGAGCTTGCCAATCTTCACGCGCCGCAGCTTGTCCGGCTCATGATGGTTTACAATCGCAACTTCCTGATTCACAGCGATTGAGCCATTGTCCACCTTGCCCACACCGATGCGTCCCACATACTCATTGTAGTCAATCGTGCTGATCAGAATCTGGGTCGGCGCCTCCGGATCGCCCTCCGGCGCCGGAATGTGGTTGATAATTGCCTCAAAGAGCGGCTTCATATCCTTGCCCTCATCCTCG
>CALLVJ010000261.1 GCA_938010625.1 uncultured Stomatobaculum sp.
GGTCCGGTCGCGCTATGAAATGCCGCATAGACAATGACAATATTAAAAGAATGAATGGGTTGCAATAAGATAAACCCATAAGAAAAACGCTCGTCCCTGTGTTAAAATGAAGCGATCACAGGGAGGGGCGTTTTTATGAAAATCAGTCATTTGTTGGAAGAGAAACCCGTCACGCTTTCGCTCGAAGTATTCCCGCCGAAGACCTCGGAAAAGTACGAAGCGACCGCAGAAAATGCAAAAAAGATTGCCGCGCTGCATCCGGACTTTATGTCGGTGACCTATGGCGCAGGTGGCGGCACAGGTGAATTCACGGCAGACATTGCGGCGGAGATTCAGAATGGGTATGGCGTTCCGACCCTCGCACATTTGACCTGCGTCTCTTCCTCGCGGAACCATGTGACCAAAATGCTGAAGCTCTACAGGGAGAAGGGCATTGAGAACATCCTCGCACTCCGAGGCGATTTGCCGGCAGATGGCGCGCGCTCAGAGGACTACCGCTATGCGGTGGAACTGATTCGCGACATCAAGGCACAGGAGGATGAGGATTTTTGCCTCGGCGGCGCCTGTTATCCGGAGGGGCATGTGGAATGCGAACACAAGGAAGAGGATCTGCAGTTTCTGAAAGAGAAAGTAGATGCGGGACTTGACTTTCTGACGACCCAGCTCTTCTTTGACAACAATATTTTCTATAACTTTCTGTACCGCGCGCGGGAAAAGGGCATTGCGGTGCCGATTGTCGCGGGCATCATGCCGATCACGCGTGCCGAGCAGTTGAAGCGCTCGGTCGCAATGTCCGGAACCGAGGTGCCGCAGCGCTTCCGCGCAATTGTAGATCGCTTCGGACAGCGGAAAGAGGCGATGGAGCAGGCGGGTGTAATCTATGCAGCCGAGCAGATTGTGGATCTGATAGCCAACGGCGTGGGGCATATTCACGTCTATACGATGAATCGCCCGAAAATTGCAAAGGCGATTCTCGAGCAGCTCTCGGAGATTCTGGACTGATGGATGCGCGTGATCTGGAACTTGACTACAGTGAAGTATATCGCTATCTGGGCTACCGGAAGGGAATTCCGGAGGGCGAGGTCAGAGAAGTGGTCGAGCGCTGCGTGGCGGAGCTCGTGGAGCAGGCGGAGCTCCGCTCAGTCGCGCGGCGCTTTCCGCTCCGGTTTCTCGGCGACAA
>CALLVJ010000262.1 GCA_938010625.1 uncultured Stomatobaculum sp.
CTGGAATTTTGCGATATTAAATTCGGCGCCTGGAATTTTGCAGCGAAATTTTGCGACGAAATTTTACCTCGTAGAATTTTGATGCGGCCGTGATATTGTACAACATTGTATATCAGTCAATTCTGATATCTGATGCAACATAAGATTACAAATAACACCAACAAGCCTCCGGGACTACCGCTGCAATCTGGCAATCCCGGAGGCCTTTTTTTGTCTGTATCTGCCTTGCTATCTCTAACACAATCGTTGAATTTTTTTAGCGATCTTTTTTCTCTTCCTCTTTCTTTTGCCGCTCTTCAAATGGTTTCCAGTTTGGATCAAACTTCCGTTTGCCCTCTTCGAGATAGACCAAAAACTGCCGTACCAGAATATTCAATGTCCAGAGTGCCATACTGCAGACCAGAATTTCTATCAGTGGAATACCCCTGTGCGGCGGCACGCTATGCCCCTCCTCCGCCTGCGCCGGAATCATACTTAACTGTCCCACCGCAGGCGATACAGTCTGCAAAGCAACGCGCTGATTGGCTGCCGCATCCCGTTCGGTGTTCAACAGCGCACTGCTTAACACCGTATATATTTGCTCGTCCACGCCGGAGAGCTGATACCGCCGTCTGGTGACATGCTGCTCCGCGCTGCGTCGCACTGTCGCAATTACTTCGAACAATCCCGAATAGCTCTTTCTCTCTTCATCCTCCTGAAATCTTCCCTGCAGTTGCAGGCTGCAATGTTCTCCTGGCTTCAGTGCACAGGCCTGCCAATCAAATTGTCCGTTCTCTGTCAACTCGCGCGTTTCCGTCACAGCCGCCGCTCCTTCTCCTCTCGTAACAGTGGCCTCTGCAAACTGTATCCGCTGCGTTCCGATTCCCTCTGGCAGTTTGAGAAGCAGCTGCACTTCCGGAATTTCTGTCTCTGCCTTATTTTCTATCTCACAGTGCACAGAAAGTCTGAAGTTTCCCTCCATTACAACTTCCGGAGAAATTTGCAATATTTTCTCTGTCTCCTTGGGCTCTGCCCATGACAGGACTGGCATAGCAAGCAACACAGCTACCAGAAAAGCAAAAATTCCTGTCCCTATACGCAAGGCTCTTTCTACAAGCTGACGCATAGCTCTCCTCCCCCTGATTCACGATTTTATTTTAATATGCCTCTCCCGTAAGTTCCTCTGTGACTTCTGGTGCGTCCTCTGTAAATGTATTCTGCTGAAAGGCATAAACCGCCTGGTTGCCTGCCCTGTCTTTAATCTGCACATGCAGCGGGAACTGCGCCTTTGGCACCGCAATAATCCCCTGCTCTCTGTCAATCTGAACGTTCTCCTCGCTACCATTTTCCCGCAGACACCGCAGGGCATCCCAATCAATATTTGCACCTGTATCCTGAAAATGCAGGTAAATCATGCCGTCCTGCTCCCGGTATCCCTCATATCGGGGCGCTTCACGGTCAATATTCTCAATCTCCACAACTTGTTCAGTTTTATGATTCGCAATATCCTTCGCAACAATGGTATAGCTTCCATTGGCATCAATATTGGCCTCATAAGTTCTCCCATGCCGGATCAGCGAAATTTCCTTTTTGCCGGAAAGTGTCACTTTCTCAATGGGAACCCCGCTGTCAACTCGAAAGCGCAATAACTGCTCATTGACATAGCGATTTGCATTCCGATATTGTAAGGAAGAAATTCGCACGCCACGCAGTGTGACTGAACCCACAAGTCCCATGGAAAGCAAAACCATTGCCGTCTTTCCCACAAATCCAACCGAAGCTGTTGCTACCTTTCCCCCCAAGTTCCAATATTCAAGCTGTGAGAAAAAGGTATACAGCGTAAAAGGATTGAAACAATAGAGCTTTGTGCCAAGCATCTTTTTCATCTTTTTCTTGGCCTCGAAAAGCCGGCTCTTGACCGTGCCAATCGGCACATTCATAATATCTGCAATCTCTGCCTCTCGAAGCTCCGCAAAAAATCGGAGCAGTAAAGTGGCACGCAGCGCCCAGGAGAGACGATCTGCCGCATCCAGAATCACTTTTTTCTGTTCAGCCTGCTCAATTTGCTTACCCTGATCTGAAAATCTCTCTGCATTAAAATCTGTCTCCAGCAGTGCCTCCAGTGAAACTGTATTCTTTACGCCTGCATAGCGGGTTGAGACCATATAATCCAGGGTGTGATGATAGGCAATACGGTTCGACCAGCACTGAAAGCTCTCTGCATCTGATAACTCATCAAGCTGATGAAAAATCTGCAGAAATACCTCCTGTGTGATATCCTCGGCCTCATGTCTGTCCCGAATCATCTTATAGATGAGATAATAAATTGGCCCCTAGCAAAGGGAGTAAATCCCATCAAACGCACTTTTGTCTCCCTTTCGATACGCCGCAATGAGTTCTGAAACACGCAATCTGCGCTGACGATTTGCCTTTTCCATCTTGTCTCTCATACCACCTCCTCAGTGCTGCTTTTCACCCATATGCAGTACACAAAATAACATTGCCAGCGACCAAAGAATTGTCAGACGAAACCATATCTCCTGTTGTGACAGTATCTCTCTCGTATGAGGCAGTCGGCGTGCACTGCCACGCCGCTCCCATTCTCCCTTGCCCGACAGGACAAGTTGCCGACCCGGCACCTGCCCCAGAAATTTTTTGACCTTACAGCTCCGGATCTTCGCCCAAGGGAGAGATGCAGGCGCCGCAGTTTCTATCTGCATGATCTGCGCTTGTCCGCGCTGCTCTGTTTCTCTAATAGAATCTGAAGCCTCTTCCGTTCGTTCCTTCTGCTTTGCCTCTTCCGCTTTTACCTCCTCCGTTTTTACCTCTTTCCGCTTGATTTCTTGCTGTTTTACTTCCTCCCGCTGCTCCGTGCTTCCCTCGGTCAAGCGCGCTGTCTGTCTTATAACTTCTGTCGCTCTCTCTCGTCCTTTCACTGCGGGTGTATCCTGTCCCCGTGAAAAGGGCCTGTCTATCCCTGCTGGCTGCGCCTGGCAATTCGTCACAGCAAAACATGCACTGTCTCCTATACGCTGCATGGCCTGATACTGCGGAATCCATCCCACTGGAATATCCACTTCTTCCACGCCGATTTGCCCATCCATATTGCCGCTATCATTGAATAGTTCTGCATCTTCCCAGAATTCTGTTTCCCTCTCTGCATCTGCTGCGCTTGCGCGCTGCATATATCTGCGTCCTGCATTGGAGGGCGTAGCCTGTAAGTTCCAGCTGACTTCCCAGCCGTTACCTGCATTAACCGCCTTGACTTCTCCGAGCACAGCGACAACTTCACCCTTTCGACGAAGCACCGGACGGAAATATGCCTCCGAAGGTGTGGCTACACCGCGCCAGCTTTTTTGAACCACGATGCGACAAATTCCGGTTGCCCTAGGCCTCACAAAAGACGCGTGAATCCTCTGACAACCGCCGTCATAGAAAAGTTCCTCGACCATACGGATGCTTTGGCTGTCTCTCTGCAGACTGCCCTCCCGCACCTTTCGGTTGAGCACTTGTTTTGCCTCCGTAGGATGTGAATACTTTCCAAGCAGCATCTCATCCTCATACAGTGAAACGCTGCTCCCAGAAAGAAGTTCATAGCCCGCCTTGCAGGGCAGCTCTCCCTTCAATAGTTCCACATAGCCATGGTCAGATAAAAAACCGTCACCGTGCAACGCCTTTACCTGCTGCACTGCAGATACATCTGGCTCTGTCTCTATGCCTTGCAGTGCACCACGATTTAAAAAGAGAACATTTTTCACATTGGCTGTCAAAGCAAAGGTTTGCGGAAGACCAGAGCAATGCGCTTCTTTTTCCAAGACACCCTCACCTGTACAGGCATCCTGGATTACAATGTGAAATCTTCTCTGAAATGGCTCATACCCTGGCTTACTATTCTGTTGCTCCAGCCAATAACTGCCGGCAGTCAGGTTAGCAATGCGGATGCTTCCCTGTGCATCCGTCACATATTCTTTACTGTCATCTGAATTTGAGACTGCTCCGCCAGCATCCGCTTTTAATAAGCGGTAAGAGATGCTCGGTATTCGCTCGCCGTCCTCTGTCTCTGCTATCAGCTCTATGCTCCCTAGTGTTTTTTCATATAACACATCTTGAAATTCACGCATAAAACAAATGTCCAGCGGCATAGACCATTGCACAGGCAGACACGCTTCCTCATCCTTACTCTTCCAATAATGAGCCGTCATGGAAAAGGGCAACGGATAGGCTTGTTCCACACTGCGTAACCTCTCAGCCTCCTCACGATTTTGAAAAACAACTGCCTTCTCTGCCGGGCGTCCTCCTGGCTGCTCAAAATAACGCAATAACAGTTGCCGCTCTGCCAAACCATTCTGATAGGAGAGTGGAATGGCAACTGTAATCTTTGAATCCAAACGATAGGATCCTGCGGTAAATCCCAACATCTGTTCTGGTATCAGATGGATGGGATTCCCAGTCAGCACAATCTCAGTTGCTGCAAAATAGTTCTTTTGTGCCTCTATGCTTGCATCCCGCTGTAAAGGATGCAGATTCTGAATCCGATTGTCCGAAAGATCAATCCGCGTTGCATTCCGCAGAAGCCAGATTCCGCTGATGTCCTGTATTTCTCTGCCCCGTGCCAGAATTTCTGCTTGCGGTGTATGTGTGCCATACTCCAGCAGAATTTTTTCCGTACTCTCACCTGCCGACACCTGATAACTACCATCGGCGATATGTGCAGAGATGTTCTCAAAAATGGCCTCTGCAAAAGCAGGATCCCGAATACCGGCCTTCTGGATGCTCTCTGCGGAAAAGTCTCTTCCTGCTGCCCATGCCGTGCACTGACATTCCAGCCATTGCCATAATACCATGAAGATCACTGCAAAATAAGGAATCCATCTGCGCGCACGTTTCTTTGCTGTTTCCATATCACGTTCCCTCCACAAGCACTCTGTCTTTTTCGATGCCACTTCTCTCCACTTATATAAGGACGATAAAAAGCAAAAAAAGGTTCACTTTTTTTATAAAAAAGCGGCGGAATTTTTTCAATTCCGCCGTTCGGCATTTGTAGCAGAACCATGTATGATAGTACCATAACTCTGCTATTTCTCTAATTAAATTTCAGCAAAAAGTTCTTTCAATTTTCTTAAGTTATGTTTCCGTATAGCCAAGCGCTCGCTCCAGTGCATCTTTTTCTTCAGCACCGAGTAATACCTCTGTCTGGCCGCAATCCACCGTCTTAATGTAGAGATAACACCCTTCCCGTGAATGCACGGTATTCAGAATGAAACCGGAATTCGTATAGTCCAAAAGCGCAAGCGCAAAGCTCATCTTACCCCCCATATCTTTGAACGCATTGTAGCGCACAATACCGACTTTCTGATAGGAAGCCCGCTGATTCTTATTCAGGACGCGAATTGCCTCTTTATTAACCTGATCCTCCTCCCGCAGATGCCTCAGTGATTCTTCCAAGTCGAGGATCATATCTTCCATACTCTCCGCATCTTTGCCGCGCATAAAAAAGTCATAGGAACGTCTGACTTTTGTATATTTGCTCAGCAAAAACAGCACAAGAATCAGCAGGATTGCGTCAAAAGCAATCAGAACTCCCAATAGAACCGTGGCATACATGATCAGCGCCCTCCTCAATTATTCTCGACAGAGCGCAGAAGATCCATAATGCGCTCCAACTCAGCAGTCGAATAGTAATCAATCTCTACCCGTCCCTTGTTATTGTCCCGGCGGTTGATGTGAACCTTCGTGCCAAGTATGCTTCGCATCTTGTCCTCATAATTCTGATAGTACAGGCTCAAATCCTCTGTTTCAATTACGGTCTCTCTCCGCTCTCTGCGCTTCTTTTTTGCCTGCTTGACAAGCTTCTCCACTTCACGGACGCTCAACATCTCTGCCACAATTCTTTCGGCAAGTGCATCCTGATAGCTCTCATCTTCTACTGCAAGTAGTGCGCGCGCATGACCAGAAGAAATTTTTCCCTCCATCAGCAATTCTCGCGCACCCTCTGCGAGTTTCAGCAGACGCAGTGCATTGGTAATCGTTGTGCGGCTCTTACTGACCTTGTCCGCCACTTCTTCCTGTGTCAGACCATAGTCGCGAATCAGCGTCTGATATGCCATCGCCTCCTCAATCGGATTCAAGTCTGTGCGCTGCACATTCTCAATAATTGAAATTTCTGCCACCTGCTGCGAACTGTAATCTCTAACCAGCGCGGGAATTTCCTTAAGACCTGCCGCCTGTGCTGCCCGATATCTTCGCTCTCCGGCAATAATCTGATAGCCTCCCAATTTTTCGTCTCGCTGCACAAGCAGAGGTTGTAAAATACCAAAGTGCCGGATAGAATCCGTCAGTTCCTGCAGCGCCTCCGGTTCAAAATGTTTGCGCGGCTGATCCGGATTGCCATGTACTTCTTCAATCCGCAACAGTATTTCCTTATCCCGTGCAGTTCCACTTTCTCCTTCTGCGACGCGACTCTCTTTCTGAACCGCTGTCTCCTCCACTCTATCTTCGAGGTGCTCCATACCTCCCATCAAATCGCTAAGTCCCTTTCCCAGCCCTCGTTTCTTACTCACTGCACACATAAGCTTATTCTGCCTCTCTCGTCAAAATCTCAGCTGCCAACTTCCGATAGTTCTCTG